>CALVAU010000019.1 GCA_944325615.1 Candidatus Gastranaerophilales bacterium
AAATAATGGCAGATATAATATTATTACAAATATTAAGACATTGACTGAGAGTAATCTGACTTTTGGGCAAGTTTAGGAATTTTATTTTAGCAAATTCCGACAACATACAAGGTTTATTTAAAACACAGACCTATTTGTTCAAAAAATCAAATTCCTGCAATGTCTGTTCAATGGCATTAAAAATCTATATTAAACAAATAAAAAAATATGCCGCAACTCGGAATTGAACCAAGGACACAGGGATTTTCAGTCCCTTGCTCTACCAACTGAGCTATTGCGGCATATTCTATTAAAATTTCACTACACACTCACCTCAGTGAGGAATTTTGTAACTCTCTTGCTACATTTCTTATTCTACTTGCTAAAAACTTTAAGTCAAGAACTTTTTCTTGCAAATATATTTTCCAGACATATAATACAAATATATGAAAGGATATATAAAATATGCAGATAAACCCTATTCTTAACAGTTTTTTTAATAGCCCTAATATAAATACTAATCGTGATATTAATAAAAATAAATTTTATAAAAATTCAACACCGCTAAAAAATGACATGGTAAGTTTTTCATCTAACAAACTTGCTCCTCAAATTTCAAATATCGATAAATATATTGAAAACCTCAAAAAATGCGGTATTATAAGAAACAATGAAAATGCAAGAATAGGAATTCTTAAACAACACCTATCAGAAAATCTTGGAATTATTAATAACCATATCAAAGAATTAGCAAAGGACCAAGACTTTTTGTGGGCAATCCAACCGAAAAAAGAAAAAAACAAACTTGCACATGCTATCGTATCAGCAAGAATTACTAATGAAAAAGATTCCTTTTTTAATAAAATCAATGAAATAATGCTTAACAACATTACAAAAAACACCCCTGATACAATTAGTCTTTCACCAAAATCTGCTATTAAAGATGAATACGCTGATAAATATGAAAAATTAACACTTTTTTGGGGCCATAAGAAACAATTGTTTGAAAAATTTGAAAAAGAAAAAGAATTAATCAGTACTGACACATATAGCAAGCTTGAGCCGATAATTTATAAAAACATTGATATTAAAAGAAGAACCAAACTGGGAGAAGACTTTAATAGAATTGTAGCAAAACGTGCAATCGAAAAAGACGCTAACTTACTTAAAATAAGAGAAGAAGCCTATAAAGCATATTTTAATGAACATAAAAACAGCTCTTTTTATCCGATAGGGAAATTAAAAAGAGCTGCTGCAAACTATGCTGATGAAAAAACACTTCTTAGCATTGAAGGCCTTGAAGAAAAACCTTTTTAAGGTTATTGCGGAGCCAAATACAAAGTAACGTTTCTACCTTCAAGCATTGGTTTCTTTTCAATAACCAAAGGCTCATTTTTCAAATCTTCAATAAACCTGTTTGCAAGGTCAAAAGCCAAGTTAGAATGCTGCATTTCTCTTCCGCGCATCATTATAACAACTTTTACTTTATTACCTTGTGATATAAATTTTTGAATATTTTTTATACGAACTAAATAATCATGCGTATCTATTTTATATCTTATTTTAACTTCTTTTACATCTACAGTATGCTGTTTTTTCTTAGCTTCTTTAGCTTTTTTCTGAAGTTCGTATTTATATTTTCCGTAATTTAGAATTTTTGCAACAGGGGGAACTTGATTCGGACTGATTACGACTAAATCTAAATCAGCATCATATGCCATTTGTAGAGCTTTTGAAGTCTCTATAACTCCGTGATTTACCCCGTTTTCATCTATCAATCTTACTTCACGAGCTCTTATGCGCTCGTTCATTATTGTTTGATCCTTTTCCTTGTGTCTAGTTTCGTTAGCTATTGTTGTGTCTCCTTATGATTAAATTACTACAAGCTTATAATACCACAATTATAGATTTTTTGCACATTTTAAAGGAGAAAAATCTATATTACGAAATGTAACAAAAATATTAAAATCTGAAATTACATACTATATCAGTATTTCAGAGGTTATTTTTCAATTTTTGAAGAAACAGATTATTAAAGTTTCAAAAAGGATATGCCGATATATATACTGTTAAGATTTCTAGCAATTAGAGGAGTATTGATTATGAGGAAAAAATCAAAAGCAAGTATGATGGCACTAAAACAAAACATGTCACTTGCACCGGTTGATGGGGTAAAAATTGATGAATCTTTAACGTTTTCAATGGAAATTCCATTACAAATTTTATTCGACCAGTTTACTACATTTATCTCACAAACAGATTTTAAAGACATTGCTTAAATAAAAAAGCCTCTTATTATTAAGAGGCTTTTTTAATACTACTGATAGGCCGCGACGCCATGATTTTGACTTTAGTAACAAAATATTAAATTGTATTGCCGGATAGTTAAAAGCAGGTGTACATATCATCATTCTTGTAATAAAATTTTGGAATAAGATGAGGGTATGTGGCTTATGAAAAAAACATTTATAACATTACTAAGTATTTTTACACTGAGTCTTCCGGCATGTGCTGATTTTAAAGAGCATTATGATCTTGCACAGCAATATTTATCAAATTATCAATATTCAAGCGCAATTACAGAGTTTAAAAACGCTTTAAAAATAAACTATTTAGATAACTCTGCAAGAATAGGACTTGTAAACTCTTATCTTGCAAGGGGTACTTATTTTGCAAACACAGAAAAGGATTTTAATAAAGCTGCTGACGATTATCGAAGTGCTTTATTTTATTTGTCTATGTATCCTAATGCAAACAGCGTAAAAAACTCATCACACGCTATTATGCAAGTTGAAGGGAACTTAGAAAAATGTATAGAACTTACAAAATTTGACACAACACCAAAATCAAGATTTGAAAAAGCTAAACAATTAAGAGCGAACGGTGAATTTGCTGCTGCAGCTTATGAATTCAATCAATCACTTGGAGATAGGACATACATAAAAGAAAGCTTCAAACAGATTGGCGATATAATGAAGCTTTTCGGAAATGATCAAAAGAGTGCCGAATATTACAGAAAAGCAGTAGCTGTTGCACCTAATGATATCCCGCTAAGACTTTCCTACGCAAAAGTTCTTGATAACCTTGGCAGCGAAACTCTTGCAGTAGAAGAATACAACTATATTCTTACCAAAAGCACTGATAACAAAGAGGTATTATATGCACTTGAGAGAATATACAAGAAAAAACTGGATGCAAACCCTAACGATGCAGATACTATAGGTAACTTAGGAGCCATATTACAAAAACAAGGTAAATTTGAGGACGCTCTTGCTTATTACCAAAAAGCTGAATCTCTTGACCCTACAAATGTTAATACAAGATTGAATGTTGGTACGCTTTACCAGCAAAAAGGAGATTATAAAACTGCAATAGTAGCTTATGACAGCATCTTAATCTTATACCCTGACAATGTACAAGCTAACTTATATAAGGCTCAATCTCTTGCTGCACTAGGAGAAACTAAAGCAGCTCAAACTTTCTTCAAAAAAGTTTTAAGCATAGAACCTGATAATGAAATAGCACAAAACGAATTATTTGATTCTGCACGCAAGACAATGACAACAGCTCAATTTGTAGATTACGTCAAGAAAAATGCCAATGGAAATAATGTTAGTGATATGCTATACAATTACGCTCTTGATTTGCATAAACAAAATAAACTAGAAGACGCAATTTCTGTCTATTCTGAAATTATCAAGAACTCAGACAATCCGGAAATTTTCGTAAACCTTGCAATAGCTCAAGGGCAATTAAAAAATTACGACGCTGCACTTACCACCTTGAGCAATGCAAAGTCAAAATTTCCTAATAACAGCCAAATTGATGACGCTATAAAGAATATTAAAAACGAAACAATTGCTGCTACATTTGATAAAGCTGCAGAATACTTTAACAATAAAGATTATCAAAATGCAATCAATGAATACTCGAAAGTTAATCCGCCAACATCAGATTCAATGCTAGGTATCGCTTCAGCTTACCAAAATCTTGGAAATAACGGTAAGGCAATCGAATATTATCAAAAAGCTTTTGAACTCAAACCGAATGACTCAGACATAGCTTATTACATTGGCGTTTTATACGCAGATGAAGAAAATTTCGGTGCTGCTGAAGAGTTTTTGAAAAAATCAATTGCACTAAATAAAAACAATCAAAAAGCCTCAGATTATCTAAATTCAATAGTTCAACAAAATAACGCAAACAACTTAAATGAAGCAATAGCTTTATATGATAGTGAAAAATACGATGAAAGTTTGAAATTATTGAATAAACTACTTGTATCTGATCCAATGAATGCATATGCTTATTATTACAAAGGAATGATTTTTGATGCTAAAAACAACCCGACAGAAGCTGTAAACAGTTTCAAAAACGTTTTGAAATACAATAATAGCGAAGATATGAATATCGTAAATTACCTTATAGCATCAGACCTTGATACTTTAGGGAAATACAAAGAAGCATACACATACTATAAAAAATATTCATCCTCAAATGCCCCTGACGATGAATACAAAAAATATGCAACAGCAAGATCGGAAGAATTGAAACAGTATGCACAATAGCGTAAAAAACTTAATTCAAAGCAGAGTATCCCTAGCCCCTATGGCAGGGATAACTGATTATGTACTGAGATCATTAGTCAGAAAATATTCACCTGACGTCCTTTTAACTACAGAAATGATAAGTTCGGAATACCTAGCTCAGACACTCAACGGGCGTTCCGGAACTGAAATTTTCAAAAGAGATGAAAATCATTCACCGATTTCTTATCAAATTAGCGGACACAAACCCGATATGATGAGAAAAGCTGCAGAATTTCTAACAAATTATGCAGATATGATTGACATAAATATGGGCTGTCCCGTAAATAAAGTTGTAAAAGGTCAAGACGGATGTGCATTAATGAGAAATCCTAGCCTTGCAATGGAACTTGTCAAGGCTGTAAAAGAAGGGACCAATAAACCTGTCAGTGTAAAATTTCGTCTCGGATATACCTTAGATGAAATAAATTTTGTAGAATTCGGACAAAAAATGCAATCCGCTGGAGCCGATTTTATTACAATACATGGCAGAACACGTTCGCAATTATATTCAGGCCATGCTGATTGGAAAATGATTGGCAGATTAAAGGGTGAAATTGACATCCCGTTTTTTGCAAACGGTGATATTACAAGCATTGACGATGCAATTCAATGCC
Organism: Candidatus Gastranaerophilales bacterium; assembly: GCA_944325615.1. Classification (GTDB taxonomy): domain Bacteria; phylum Cyanobacteriota; class Vampirovibrionia; order Gastranaerophilales; family Gastranaerophilaceae; genus Scatenecus. The sequence goes on from CALVAU010000019.1 coordinate 5,183, forward strand.
TTGAAGAATCTAAAGCTGACGGAATTGCAATAGGCAGAGGAGCAATGGGAGATCCTACGCTTTTAGGCAGAATTTCGCATTATTTAAAAACAAATGAAAAAATCGAACTACCTTCACTTGAAGAACGAGTAGAAATTTTAAAATCTCATCTAAATCAAGAAATGGAACTTAGAGGAGAGCTTGTTGGTATAAAATTTATGAGAAAATTTTACCCATACTACCTTGCAGGATTTAAAAATGCAAAAGTATTACGTTCAAAACTTGTAATTGAAGAAAATTATGACAATATTATGAAATATCTTAATGAATTAACTTTTGTAAACATTTAATAAAAAAATAAGCAATTTTAAATATTTACCCACATTAGAGAGGATAGCAAAGGAGAAAAATTATGGCAATTGACAAATTAATTTCAAAGGCGGTAACTTTTAACTCACCTAAAACCTACAATTCAAGGTTAATTAACTCAAAATATTACACTACAAGTCCTTTAAACCCCAAAATTGAAACAAATAAAATTATAAATTCAAACGGAAAAAATATTGAATTCAGTATTAGAAAATTTGATAACGGGAAAAAGTTTGAATTATACAAACTCCATGATGAAGTAATTAAAGTTATTAAAAACAAGTTTGGAGAAATCAAAGCATTTAAAAGCTCAATAGATCAGCATAATGAAAACCCTTACAAAACATACGAAAATGCAAAGGCTTCCATGAATGCTCAAATAAAAAGCTTTTTAAGCTAAAAGTTCCTACATTCTTTCAGGAGCACTTACCCCTAAAATATTGAATGCATTACCTAAAACTTGTTTAACGGCAAGAATTAATGCAAGACGAGACTTCATAAGAGTTTTATCCTCTGAAAGTACACGATTGGCATTGTAGAATTAATTAAATTCCGATGCCAATTCTTGTACATATCTGCAAATTGTATAAACTTGTCTTGTCTCAGCTGACATTTTTATCATAGACTTAAATTCTTCCAATTTTAATATTAGTTTTCTTGCTGTATCAATTGTCGGCAAGAGGTAATCTTTTTTGTAATTATTTTTTAGATCTTCCACCTCTTCATTTTTTAAAGGTGCAGGAATATTTTTACCTGTTTCTGTGTCAATTTTTTCTTCAACAGCATTTCTCAAAATAGAACAAGCTCTGGCGTGTGCATATTGGACATAGAATACAGGGTTTTCATCACTATTAGTCTTAGCAAGTTCAATATCGAAGTCTAAAGTAGTATCAATATTTCTCATAGTCATCCAAAAACGAGTAGCATCAACACCGACTTCATCAATCAAATCTTCTAATGTTACCATATTTTTTCTCTTGCCCATACGAACTTCGTTACCGTTAATCACTAGATTAACAAGCTGTCCTAAAAGCACTTCCAATTTGTTAGGATCATAACCTAATGCCTCAATTGAAGCTTTTACACGGGCTACATAACCATGGTGATCAGCCCCCCAAATATTTATCATACGATCAAAACCTCGGTCCAATTTATCAATGTGATAAGCTATATCCGCAGTCAAATATGTATTTGAGCCATCAGCTTTTTTAATTACTCTATCTTGATCATCGCCGTAATCAGAAGACTTAAACCAATCTGCACCATCTTTTTGATAAATTTTACCGCTGGATTTCAGTTTATTTACGCATTCTTCTACCTTACCTGATTTGTGCAATGAAAGTTCTGAATAGAAATTATCAAAATAAACTCTGAAGTTTTCTAATAAATCCTTTTGAATCTTTTCCATTTCTAATTTTGCAAAATCAGCTAATTCTTTCACATCTTCAGGCAATCCTTTATGAGTCTCAAGATATTTTTTTGCAACAGGGATTAGATAATCACCCGGATAATAATTTTTTCTTTCTAATTCATCAGTCGGAAAATCAACATCTTCACCCAATTCTTGTCTAATTCTTATTGCAAGAGAATTGCCAAGTTTTTGAATTTGAGATCCGGCATCGTTAATATAAAATTCCTGAAATACATCATGTCCATAAAATTTCAAAAGATTAGCCAAAACTGACCCCATAGCAGCCCATCTGCCATGTCCAATATGGAAAGGTCCAGTCGGATTGGCTGATACATACTCTAAAATTATTTTTTCTTTTTCAATATTTGAAGGTCGTCCAAAATTTTCACGTTTTTCGAAAACTTCATATATTGCATCTGATAAAAGTTTTTCACCGGCTTTGAAATTTATAAACCCACCTATTACAGAATATTCATTGTCATCTTTTTCAATTTTATCAACAATAGCATTTGCAATCATCGGCGGAGCAATTTTTGCACTTCGAGCTAAAGATGAAACATTTACCGCAAAATCTCCAAAATCAGGGTTCTTTGGCTTTTCAACAACCAGAGTCCCTTTAGTATAATCCGTCATTTGACCGACTTTATTATCTTTAATTGCGCTAATTAGTGCATCTTCAATTTTGTTTATAAAATATTCCTTGATCATCTTTTTCTCTCCGTAAATTTAACTTATATGCAAATTTTACAATAAAAAAAAATCTCCTGCAATTCTAAGTCAAAATTTTATATTCGTACTATAATAATGTTATGATGAATGTCTCAAACGTTATTGAAAGATTAAGGGAAATAATGGAAGATGAAACGCTGGACCAATTAAAAGAAGAATTGGCCGGCTTTCACAGTGCTGATTTAGCTGATGTATTCCAAGAATTAAAACCAGAAGAGCGCCTTACATGTTTTAAACTCTTAGACATTGAAAAAGCTGCAGAACTTATGGAATATATTTCCCCTCAAATGCAAGTAGAGTTGCTTGGGGACATTGATCAGGAAGTTGCATCAAAAATTTTGACAAAATTACCGCATGACGCAGCAGCTGACGTCTTAGGTGATATGGAAGAAGACGAATCTGAAACTTACCTTGATAAACTTCCACACAAATTTTCTGAAGAAGTTAGAGAACTTTTAACATACAACGAAGATACCGC
>CALVAU010000020.1 GCA_944325615.1 Candidatus Gastranaerophilales bacterium
GTTAATCTTTCTTCGATATTAGAAAGATCTGAGAGTAATTCTTTAAGAGAATTATCTACAGTCAAAGAACGCTCAGTTTTGCCAAAACTTTCAATTTGTTTTCTTTGTTCAAAAATCAAATCTTTGATATCTTGAATCTCTGTAATTATTTCTGATTCATCAGATAAAGCAAGGACATCAACTTTGTCATGAAGAGCTTGTACCATATTCTCTATTTTCTCTTCATTATCTGTTGTCGAAATATTATCAAATTTATCGTTAATTAACTGAACTAAATCGTCTATTTTTTCGTCATTATCTGATGTTACAAGTACATCCACTTTATCATGCAGTGATTGGACAAGTGTTTCAATTTTTTCTTCATTATCGCCATTTGAAATATTATCAAACTTATCATTTATTAATTGAACTAAATCATCTATCTTTTCATCATTATCTGATGTCACTAATAAATCAATTTTTTCATGAAGTGATTGAATTAAATTTTCGATTTTATCAGGCTCAAAGTTTAATTCACCTTTATCAGAAGTTGATACATCATCTATTTTTTTATTTAAAGTTTCTAGAACATCTTTTATATAATCCAATTTTACATCGTTATCAGACAAAACTAATACATCTACTTTGTCATGCAATGCTTGGAGCATTTCATCTATTTTTTCATTTGCTGCATTATCTGAAAGGGTATCGATTTTATCTTGAATAGTTTGCATCAAATCTTCAACAGTTTCTGCAGAATCAGACATTGCTAAAATATCAACTTTTTCATGCAACGCTGTTATATTTTCTTTAATATTATTAAGATCAGATTGGGAAACTTGATTTTCAAGAGTTAAAAATTCTTTCAACTGATTTAATTGTTCCAGATACTCAGCACTAGAATTATTGTCAAATAAATTAGCAATAAATTCTTTTATTTCTTTTTTGTTTGCACTGGAAGCTGTTTTTATAAATGCAGTTATTTGATTTATTATATTACTTTGTGAAATTTCTGCACTTTGAGATATTTTGTCCTCAATTGCTTTTATTTCAGTTTTCCAGCTTTCAAGAAGATTGTTTGTATTCTCAAGATTGTTTGCAAAGTTTTTCTCAACTTCACTTATTGTAGAAGTCATTATTCCAATTTGATTTTTAGTCAAATCATCAACAACTTCTTCTACTTTTGCGAATTTATCAATCAGAATTTTGTAAGCTTCTTCCAATTGTACATAATTATCATGATTTTCAGTCAAATTGTCATTTACATCAGCTGAAAAATTTAAATATGATAATTCGATTTGGGATTTGATACCGTCAATTATTTTATCAAAATCTGTATTTAAAAAGTTGTCTATAGATTCTTTTAATGGCACAAATTCATTTAGAATCGACTCGGTTTTTGTTGAAATTGCATCTGATACATCTGTATTTACTAGGCTTATTTCTTGTTTCAGATTTTCAATCTTACCGCTTATATTTTCTGATAAATCATTTAAACTATCAAAATTTCTCAAGTTATTATCATTTAGCAACTCTTGCAATGATGTAAATTTTGAATCAATTGTTTCTATATTTCTTTGAATTGCCTGAGCAGCTTTGGTATCTGCATTTTCTTTTATTTCTGCAATATTTATAGCAACATTATCAAATTTTGAAATTAAAAGATTAGCAGTCTCATTGACTCGTTCTGCTGTTTCTACCTCGTTATCTGCTAAAGTTTTAACTATTCCTTGCAATTCTGATTTGATAGACGCAACTTCTGATAATGAGGTTTCTAATTTTTCACTTGTAGAAGTCGTTGCATCTTCTACAGATTTTAAATAATCTGTAATTTTATTTTGAAGCATCATCAAATTATCACTGAAATTATCCCCTGCTTCATGCAATGCGGTCTCTATTGAAAGCATTTTTTCAGCCAATTTTTCAATATCTTCTTTATTTGCATTTTGATCATCAAGATTATTTAAAGCTGAAAAATATTCTTTCAAACTATCCATTTGCTCATCTAATACAGCCTTGAATAGTTGAGAATTTTTAGTGAACTCAGATTCTAGTGTCTTTATATTGTCTGATAAAGTTTCAAATTCTACAAAATTTTGATTTCTTTCGTTTTTAGAATATTCAATAAAATCCCGAACCATGTCAAAATTGTTATCAAGTTCAGTAGATAAATCTACCCCCAACATATCAATTTTTGAAGATGCTGCTTCAATACCAGATAATATATTTCCTGCATTTTGCTGAGCAACTGTAATAAATCTTTCGTTAATCTCATCTAATTTTGTCTGGTTGTTGTTACCTGCTTCAGACAAGATATCACGCATTGATTGCGTATTGTTTACCAATTCTGTTGAAATATCAGTACTTAAACGTTCTATTCTATCTGATACCGTCTCAATCCCTGAAATTATATTTTCTGCATTATTTTTTGCAATTGAAGAAAATTTATCTTCTAACTCAGCAAATTTACTACCTTGGTCTGCACCTGATGATGAAATTTTTTCTTGTAAATGTTGGATACTTCTATCTACACTTGCTGACAAATCTGAATTTAGTGCTGAGATTTTTTCTTGAGTTGATTGAATATTTGTCAAAATATTTTCTAAATTTTGACTTGAAACATTAGAAAAATTACTACTCAAATCTGAAATCTGACGAGCTGTATCATCTGCTGCTAATTTTAATGTCTCTTTTACAGAATTGAAATTATTATCAATAATATTTGGGATATTCTCATTTAAAGAATCTATTTTATCCTGAGATATTTTTATGTCAGATAGAATACTTTCAAGATTTTGAGAATTTGAACTTAACAGATTATTATTCAATTCAGAAATTTGCTGCTTAATTTCATTATCTGAATTTAGAACTGAATCTTTGATTGAACTAAAGTTGCTATCCAATTTTTCTGAAAATTTTTCATCAAAAGAATTGATACCGCTAAAGGCATTTTGCAGATTTAATAGAATATTTTCAACATTTTTTGCTGAAACTGATGTAAAAGTACTATTCAAATCATTAATCAAGCCTTTTAAAAATTCTATTTGTTCAAATATGTTTTTAGAATCATTTGCCGAATTATTTTTCAATTCATCTAACAAACCTTGAGTTTTTTCAGATGCGTTATCGACAATTTCAGTAAGAATTTCTCGATTATCAAGATTTGATTGCTCTATTGTGTATTTCAAAGCTTCAAAACTACCGCAGAAGTTATTCAAATCATTTTTCAAATCAACCAAATCCCCGTCAAGCTTACCGTCAAGGCGGCTTATATTAGCTTCCTGATGAGAATTAAAGGCTGTCATATTATCAAGAATTCTTGAAATTTCACCTTTTATATCAACTATTTCAGACAAAGTATTGCCTAGTTTAATATTTCCGTCAGACGCAAAAGTCTCAATAAACTGGATACTACCGTCAACTTTTTCTTGAAGTTCCCCGAATTTACTTTCAAAAACTTCTTTAAACTTAACAACAAATTCGTCCAATGCTTCGATTTTAGAATCGAGCTTATCACCTATTCCACTATTGCTTTTGTCAATATAAGTTTTAAAGTCATCAATTGATACGGCAAGCTCTTTAATTTTATTATTTATTAAACTTACATAACTTTCGCTTTGATTAGAAATTGTTGTATCTATCTTTTTGATATCGTCAGAAAGTTTTTCTAAATTTTCAAATTTTTGACGTGCAACACTATCACTTTCTAAAGAGGTATTCACTTGTGTTTGACGAATTTCTTCAATACAATTTGAGAGCACATCTCTTACCGAATTCAAATAATCAGAAAGCCCTTTAGATACATTTTCGTTAAAATTTAATAATTCATCTCTGTTTTTTTGAATTTCAGAAATTATTTCTTTACTTTTATCAGCACCATCTATTTTTTCTGATACCAAAGCAAAATTATTATCAATTTTGCCTGCAAGATTTATCAAATCATCTTTCACAAGCATATTTTTTACAATATCATCGTTTTTTTGATCTGCAATTTCTAATGAAGAAAGTATGGCAGTTGTTGATAAATATATATTTTCCAACTCACGTTTTATAATATCATTTTGGTCTGTCACATCCATTGTCATCAAAGTCTTGGTTATTCCGCGAAGACTTGAATTGACATCCATTATTGATGCTTGTAAACCTCTATTTACTTCATCAATACCTTCTTTTACTATTGAAACTTTTTCGATAATTTCATCTTTTTTAGAGTTATCATTTCTAAATTCGGATATTTTTACTTCTATATCATTTATTAATTCTTTTTGTTCATTTATTTCGTGCGCAAAGTTATCAATGTTTTCATTAAGAACATTAAACATTATTTTAAGGTCAGAATTCTTAGAAAGCAGTTCTTGATTTTCATTTAAAGTTTCAATAGAACTTTTAATATTTTCGAACTTTTCCAAATTTGCTCTATAACGAGCTTCAAGATTAACTTCCAAATCTTGAAGACTTGATTTTATAGCATCTGTTGTTGCCCCATCGTTTGAAATATCTTCAAGCTTTGAATTTATCTCCTCCAATGTTTTCGAAAACATATCATTTTTCATTTCATTTTCTGACTTTATAGAATTTAGAATTTCATCAATTTCAATTTGTGCCATTTGCGCTTTCCCTTAAATATAATAAAGTATAATATCCCTACTATGACATTCTAACAGAACTTAATATTACAGGGCAAAAATATTAACGTTTATTATTACAATTGTAAAGTTGAAATTGCACTCTTTAAATTTTAAGTGCTATAATACTAATTAGACATGGATTAAAAGAGGTATTGATGAGCCATATAGTAATTGATAGTAATAAATGCAAAGCATGTTATTTGTGCATAAAAGAATGCCCTAAAAATCTTATTAAAGTTAGTGATAAAACTAATAATCTTGGAAACAGAGTAGTAGAATTTAATGATCCTGAAAACAAATGCCTTGGATGTGCTATGTGTGCAACTAGATGTCCTGATTTGGCTATTAAGGAAGTTTATAGAGGTTAATTTATGACACAATGTTTAACTAATAAAAAAGTTTTAACTAAGGGTAACTACGCAATAGCACAAGCTGCTATTAACGCAGGATGTGAATGTTATTTCGGATACCCGATTACGCCGCAAAGTGAAATCGGAGAATTCATGAGCGGTAAGATGCAGGAACTAAAACGAGCTTACGTTTCAGCAGAAAGTGAACTTGCAGCAATAAATATGGTAATCGGAGCTTGTTCTACAGGAGCTAAAGCTATGACATCATCTTCTAGTTGCGCAGTTGCTCTTATGCAAGAAGGTTTGTCTTACGCAACTGCTGATGAACTCCCTGTTGTATTAGTCAGCGTAATGAGAGGCGGGCCGGGATTAGGAAATATTTATCCGTCTCAAGGTGATTATTTCCAAGCAACAAAAGGTGGCGGTAACGGGGATTATAAACTTATCGTTCTTGCACCTTCTACCGTTCAAGAATGCGCTGATCTTACATACAAAGCTTTTTATTTGGCTCATAAATACAGAAATCCAACAGTACTTTTAGCTGACGGACTTCTCGGACAGATGATGGAACCTGTTGAATTCAAAGAATACCCGTACCCTGAAATTGATAATTCAGAATGGGCTCTAACTGGCGCAAAAGGAAGAAATGGAAGAGTAATTCGTTCTTATGCACCTTTAGCTGAAAATCAATGCGTATTTTTGGAAAAACTCTATCAAAAATATAAAACTATTGAAGAAAATGAAACTGAATGGGAAGAAATTGGAACTGATGATGCTGATGTAATATTAGTAAGTTTTGGCAGCACATCAAGAAACGTAAAAACAGCTGTTAAAATGTGCAGAGAAAAAGGTATCAAAGCTGGTATCCTAAGACCAATTACACTATTCCCATTCCCGAATAAACGATTAAAAGAACTTTCTGAAAAAACTAAAAAGTTTATTGTCGTTGAAGTCAACATGGGACAAATGGTAAATGATGTGAGACTTGCAGTAAACGGAAAAGTTCCTGTCGAATTGATACATAAACCTGTTGGAGCACCGCCTGCACCTGAAGAAATTTTAGCACAAATTGAGGAATTGATATAATGGCAACACAAGTTTTTAAAATACCTGAATCTTTGAGAGAAGATGTAAAATATTCATATTGTCCTGGCTGCGACCATGGTGTAGCAATCAGACTTGTTGCAGAAATATTAGATGAATTAAATTTGAAAGAAAAAGCCATTCTTGCAGCATCAATTGGATGTTCTGTAACAGCTTATGATTTTTTAAATGTTGATTCCATTGAAGCTCCTCACGGTCGTGCATTAGCGGAAGCAACAGGAGTAAAAAGAGCAAGACCTGACAAATTTGTATTTACATATCAAGGTGATGGTGATTTTGCATCAATCGGACTTGCAGAAAGCCTTCATGCCGCACTTAGAGGAGAAAACCTGAGTGCAATTTGTATCAATAACACAACTTACGGTATGACAGGTGGACAATTAGGTCCTACAACACTTTTAGGACAAGTGACAACAACATCTCCTACCGGCAGAAACTTGGAATATTACGGATACCCGATTAAAATAGCAGAACACATCGCATTGTGTGACGGCACCGCTTTTTCAGCAAGAGTTTCTCTTGATTCAGTTGCAAATATAAGAAAAGCTAAAGAAGCAATAAGAAAAGCTTTTGAAGTTCAAATTAAAGGACTTGGATTTGGGTTTGTAGAAATTCTATCTACCTGTCCGACAAACTGGAAAATGACACCTGACAAGGCACATGATCGTGTAAGAGATGAAATGATGAAAATATTTGTGCCTGGAATATACAAAGATATAACAAGTGAAAAATAAAAGTTCTAATTGGTAAAAAGGATAATATTATGGAAAAAAATTTTATAATAGCAGGATTTGGCGGACAAGGAGTTCTTTTAGCAGGAGAAGTTCTTGCAACAGCATTTATGTTAGCAGGCAAAAACGTTACATGGTATCCAAGCTATGGTGCTGAAATGAGAGGTGGCACAGTTAATTGTGAAGTAGTAGCAAGTGATGATGAAGTAAGCGCAGTAAATAAAATTGATACAGATTTTATTGTAGCTCTAAACCAAGCTTCTTTTGATAAATTTGTCAAAAAGATTAAAAAAGGCGGAGTCATGATTGCAAACTCATCTCTTGTCAAAGAATTAAAAACAAGAGCTGACATAAATTATCTTTTTACACCAATTACAAAACTTGCTGAGGATTTAGGCAATATAAAAATGGCAAATATCTTAGCTTTAGGAATTGTAGCAAAAGCAAGCAAAATGATTTCACTTGATCACCTAATCGAAGCTCTTGATAGAGTACTTCCACCTCATAGAAAAAATTTGCTTCCTCTAAATATCAAAGCTTTAAAAATAGGCTATGAGTATGATTTATTACCCGTATAGGTTTTAAATCAACTAAAAAGTCGATTTAAAAAATAGAAATTGATATTATTCTTATATGGTAAAGTTCAAGAGGTCTTTAAAAAGTGAAAAGAGAACTAATCAAATCCATTAAAGAAAAAGAAGTTCAATTGTCGAAATTAAAAGCACACGTAGATAAGAGTTCTGTATGTTCAGATCTTTACAACAAAGTCGTTTTAGAAAAAGCCATCCTTAAAAAACAACTGGAAGAATTGGAACAAAATAGTTTTGTAAAAAGAATAAGATCAATGATTCCCAGAAAAAAAACTCTTATATGTGATTATTTCAAAAATTAATTGAACAAAATAAAATGGTAATAAAAAGCGGAAATTAAAATTCCGCTTTTTTTAATTAGAATTTTTATCCAAATACGTACAAGGGATATTTTCTTCTTTCAAATAATTTATCCCCCATTTATTTAACTCCAAAATTATCGGAATTAAAGTTTTTCCTCTATCCGAAAGCGAATATTCCGTTTTAGGAGGAACAACAGGGTAAAGTTTTCTTATAATAATGCCGTCAGCTTCCAATTCTTTTAATTGTTGTATCAACATTTTTGGGGTAGCCTGCGAAATCATTTTTTGCAATTCGCTATACCTTAGAGTCTTATTTATCAAATGCCCTATTATTATACCTTTATACTTACCGCCAATTATATTCATGGTAGCTTCTAAAGGACAATGATAACCTATTTCATTTTTTTTAGTCATATTTCTCCTTAGTTTACTATTTAGTAAATATTATACAAAAAAGTTAATATTATACAAATTAGTACATACTTGTTAAAAAGAAAAAAACAATTTAAAATAACTAAAAAAGGAGGTCTAATATGAAAATAACTCAAATAAGAAATGCAACAATCAAAATAGAATACAATAACACAAAATTTTTAATTGACCCTTGGCTCGGTCCAAAAGAGTACATGGAAGGATTTGAAGCCGGAATAAATTCTTACATAAGACAACCAAGAGTAGAATTACCCTTTGATCTAAAAGATATTACAAACGTTGATGCCGTTATAGTAACGCATATACACCCAGATCACTGGGATGAATATGCTGAAAAAGCCTTGCCAAAAGGTATCAAAATATTTGTACAATCACAAGCTGATCAAGAATTTATCAAATCAAAAGGCTTTACAAACTCAGAAATTTTAGAACCTGATGGGATTGAATATAATGGTATCAAACTATATAAAACATATACTCAACATGGCAAAAGAGAAATTATAGAACCTATATGCAAAAAAGTAAATATGCCATACGATGCAATGGGAGTGATTTTCAAATCAAATCAAGAAAAAACTCTTTACTTAGCAGGAGATACAATCTGGTGCGAAGAAGTTGAAGATGCGATAGAAAAATTCAAACCTGAAATCTTAATTATCAACGCCTGCGGTGCCAGCGTATTAAATGGCGAACGATTAATTATGAATGAAGATGATATAATTCACCTTATAAATAAAACACCAAATTCTAAAATCATAGCAAGCCATATGGATACAGTAAGCCATTTAACTGTTACAAGAAAAGATTTGCACAATCTGGTAGAAGAAAAGAATCTCAAAAATCTTTTAATTCCAGAAGACGGAGAAACTATCATCTTAAAATAAATTTAACTAAAAAAAGAGCGGTTAAAAACCGCTCTTTTTTATTCTTCATCATCTGACTCACTATCATCAGTCTTAATTTTATCAACGACCATTTTAGCCATTTCTTTTGCAATCAAATGCTGAGTAGCTGGCGGGCAATTTTGCAACATATTCATTGCAGTTCTTAATGTAGAATCAATATCATACCAGCGGCCTTTTCTGTTATCTTCAAGTCCTGAACCGACAGCATTAATAATATCTTCAACAGCTTCAAACTTTTCATCTTCGATATTGTGCTCAATAATAATTTTAATCAAATTCAAAGCTATTCTGATTTGAGTTTCATCATCGCTGTGCTCTAAAGTTTTAACAGCTTGAGAAAGTACAGGGTCTTTGTCATACCATCTGCGATGTTGATTGCTGTATTCTTCTTTCATAAACCTTGTCTCCTTTTTATGTATTTTACTGATTATTTTTATTTTTTAACCGTTTTTGAATGTAACGCCTTTAGTTCCTTTCGGGTACTCCCAGTCAATGCAATTCTTCTCACAAGCAATTCTGCAAGCTCCGCATTCAAGACAATTTTCATAATTTACAGTTAATTTTGATTCACACTCTTCCCATTCATAAACTTTAGCAGGGCAAATTGTTGTGCAAATTTTTGATACACAGCTTTTGCATTTTTCAAAATCAGGTCTCAAATGAGACGCATCATCCGGCTTGTATTTAACTGTAAATAATTTATCATCTATTGTCATTTTATTAAAATACTCCAAAACAGCTTGAATGCACTAAAAGCATCTTTGAATAATTCTATTATATTTCTTTTTTTGATAAAGTCAAAAATAAACTTATGATATTTTTCACGTTTAGGGATACTGTCAACAGTCGTAAACATTTTGAAAAATCCATTCACCTGACTTAAATAATATCCCATAAATGAATCCACTCTTTGATGAGCTTCATCCATCAAATTTCGATAAGTCTTCAAATCTTTCATTACAAAAGAATTTTCAAGATCTTTTTGATAACGAGAAAGTGTATTTTCGCTAAAATCTCCTTTTACTAAAGCTCTTACAGCTGTTTCACCAGCGAGCTTTCCACTAATCATTGCAAGATTAGTCCCTTCCCAATGAAGGTTATTCACAAACATTGCAGCATCACCTGCAATCATTACTCCTGCACCGAAAAGTGTCGGAACTTTCTTATAACCACCCTCAGGAATAAGATGTGCTGAATATTCTAACAATTCACCATCTTTAATTAATGGAGCAATCGTCGGATGTTGTTTCAATCTATCTAACAACTCATAAGGCTTAATCTTCTTCTCGCACAAAGCATCTAGACCGACACCCAGTCCGATACTTATAGAATCTTTATTTGTGTACATAAATCCGAGCCCAAGCATACCAAGCATAGGACCTCCAAAAATTTCATATATACACCCTTCATCATCAGACAAATTAAATCTTTCATTAATCTTTTGACTGTCTAGCTTTATAACTTCTTTTACACTTAATGCCACATCTTTAGGATCTATTTTATCTCTAAAGCCAATTTGTTTCGCTAAAAGAGAATTTACTCCATCAGCAAGCACAACAATGTCAGAATAATATTCTTCTAATTCTGTCTTTACTCCGATTACCTGCTCGTTTTCAATAATCAATTCCCTTACGACAGTTTCATCAACAACGATTACACCCTCTTTTTTGGCCTGTTCTGCCATCCAACGATCGAATTTTCCTCTTATTACAGAATAGCTCGGCATCTCAGTATCTTTATGACGATAAGAAATTACTGTTGAATCATCCTCGCCTAAAATTGCATACTTATGTTCGATATTCAATCTTTCAATGGGAGCTTCTTTTTCAAAATCCGGAAAAATTTCTCGCATAGGCTGCGCGTAAATTGCTCCGCCAAAGACGTTTTTACTGCCTGCAAAACTGCCTCTTTCAATTAATATAACCTCATGTCCTGCCCTTGCTATTGTAATTGCGCAAGCAATTCCTGCAGGGCCTCCCCCTACAACTATCACCTCTGTTTTATTTTGGCTGATTTCTGTCATAAAACTCCCTTTTCTATGTGATTTATTATACATTAAAATTTGTTCATTGTAAAATACCCGTATGAATATAAC
>CALVAU010000021.1 GCA_944325615.1 Candidatus Gastranaerophilales bacterium
AGGACAGACTGTTGGTATTATTGGCATTGGACCAATCGGGCTGATGTTTGCAAGACTTGCAAAGTTAAAAGGAGCAAGGGTAATTGTAGCAGGCAGAAATCCTATCAAATTAAAACTGGCAGAAGAATTTGCTCATGCTGATGATATTGTTGATTTGACAAGATATCCTAATCCGGAAAAGATTTTTATGGACTTTACAGAAGAGCACAAAGGTCTTGATGTTGCGGTAGAATGTGTGGGACTTCCTGAAATTTGGGAAAGAATCTTTTCTTTTGTTCGTCCTGGAGGCACAGTACACTTTTTCGGCGGTTGCAAGTCAGGTTCTACTGTTACTTTTGATACAACCAAAATGCACTATGGCGATATTCGTTTGATGAGTGTATTCCATCACACTCCGCAGTATTTCAGACAAGCACTTGATTATATTGCATCAGGAGAGGTGGAAGTAGAAAAACTAATCACTAAAACTCTAGAATTGAAAGATGTTGAATATGCAATGCAAGAGCATATTGCAGGGCGTGCTGTTAAATTTTTGATAAAACCTTGGAATTAAAGAACAATATGAGAGGAGAAAGTATGAAAAATCAAGCTATGATTGAGTTTCAGGGGGGGGGGGGCAAGCTATAATTCGCTCTCTGTAAGGGGAAACAGCATAAAGTTATCAAATGCTATTCAAATTGATAAACCCCCAAAAATATTGGTTAAAAAGGAACAAGGATTCACATTAGCAGAAGTATTGATAACATTAGGCGTAATCGGAATAATTGCAGCTATGACGTTACCGTCATTGATAGCAAACCATCGAAAACAAGTAACCTTAACAAAGGTCAAGCAGACCTATAATATATTGAATAATGCACTAGAGCGCGCAAAAGTTGACTATGATACAGATGTGAATAACTGGTATATTCCTCAAAATGGGAGCCAGTTAGAGAAAAGTATGTTTTTTGTCGAGAAATACATGCTACCATATTTGAACGTTTCGCATTATTGTAAAGATAAACCAACTCAGCCTTATTGTTTAGAAAAAATATATTTTTTTAAGGGTAATAGTTGGTCATATTTAGGGCCAGTAACTTCTGGTAGTGGTACTGCTTTTATATTGAGTAATGGTGTATTTGTATCAGTTGTTGTTGGAGAAATTGCAACAGCTCCAGATGCAGATGGTTATAATGAAGCGATAAATAGAGTTGTTATAAGTTTTGATATTGACAATTATAAAGGATATAATAGAAAAGGTTATGATGTCTTTATGCTTGAACTTGGAGGTGCTGAAGGTCCATCTAAAAATAATAATGCGAATAGAAATAAATTCTTACCATACGGGTATGATGCATCTAAAAAATGTGATTATTATGTATCAGATATAAATCATGCTTGTAATCCAAATTCTACATATTCAGGTTCCTATTGTTTAGCGTATATAGTCTGTAACGGATGGGATTTTGGGGATAAATATCCTTGGTAAAATAAAAAGACCGACAAATCTGTCGGTCTTTTTATTCGCTCTCAACTTCTAACTTCTTGCTGTAACCACACTTACTTAACAACAGCAAGTTTTGGTCTAATGCCTGATTCCATATTGATATTTCTTGCATTAGCCACCGCCATAGAACGGCGTTTTCTCGCTCCTCTTAATATATATTCAACACTGCCATTTACATTACACGCAGGTTTTACTATCTTTTTTAACATCTTTGGGGTTCTCCAATTATCTGATTACAGATTTGTAATCGACAATTGTTAGCAAAAACTTTAATTTTTTGTTTTGAATATTTACAAAGTGTAACAAAGTTTTTCTTTTGAGATTTCGAGTACCCAAATGTACTCATTAAATTGTTTTTAATTTTTTATACAATAAAAAAACAGTCCTCAGTTAAGGACTGCTTTTTTACTATTTTAATTTTTATCTACACTGCGTAAACGCTAACTTGTTTTCTGTCACGTCTGTGAGCTTCAAATTTCACTTGACCGTCAATCAATGCAAATAAAGTATCATCAGATCCGATACCTACATTGTTTCCTGGGTGAATTTTTGTTCCGCGTTGACGAACAAGAATATTACCAGCTTTAACAACTTCGCCGCCAAATTTCTTAACGCCTAGTCGCTTCGCTTCACTGTCGCGTCCGTTACGGGTAGATCCCATACCTTTCTTATGTGCCATTTTTATATCTCCTGTTGTATTTTAGTATCACTTAGTTTGTTTAATTATGCTTCTTCTGTTGTTTCAGCAGCTTTTTTCTGAGCTGAAGTTCTGATTTTGTTAATCATTACTCTTGTGAAGCCTTGTCTGTGTCCTTGTTTTCTTCTGTATCCTTTTTTAGGTCTTTGTTTGAACACGATAATTTTTTTAGATTTATCTTCTTTAACGACAACGCCTTCTACTGATGCGCCGGCAACGTATGGTTGACCAACTTTTGATTTTTTGCCGTTAACTATCATAACGATGTTTTCAAAAACAACTTTTGAATCTTTTTCTTCGTTAAGTAATTCAATATCTACGTAACGACCTTCTTCTACTTGATACTGTTTTCCGCCTGTTTCTACTATTGCGTACATTTTTTTGTCCTTTCTAATTGAGGTTTCGTAACCCTTTACAGCTAGTGTTTCGGGGTTTTATAAACGAGTTACCTATACTATACACGTATATTTATTATCAGATACTCAAATTCTAATGTCAAGCAGTATTAATATTTATTAACTTTATGTTTCAAGCTTTTTGTTTGGAGTAAAATTATGATATGAAGTTTAATGAGAAAGAAATTATATCAGCTTGCAATGCTGAATTGTTAAAAAGCTTGGGATGTGATGATGAGTTTGGTATTTCAACAGATACCAGAACTATTCAAAAAGGTGACATTTACCTGCCATTGAAAGGGGAGACTTTTGATGGTGAAAAGTTTATATCGCAAGCTCTTGAAAAAGGTGCAATAGGATATTTTACAACAATAGGAGAAGTTCTTGAGGGTGCAAGAGTAGTTTTTAAAGTGGAAGATACTCTTGAGGCATACTTGAAAATTGCAAGATATCTTAGGAGAAAAATTAATCCTATAACAGTTGCAATTACAGGCAGCTCAGGCAAGACCACGACAAAAGAGATGGTCTATTCAGTATTGAGTGAAAAGTTTAGAACACAAAAGACCTTTTCAAATCATAACAATGAAATAGGCCTTTGTCAGACAGTATTAGGAATGTCAGATGATACTCAGGCTCTTATTATTGAAATGGGGATGAGAGGTCTTGGTGAAATTGAACTGTTATCTAAATATTCAGAACCTGATTTTGCGATTATTACAAATGCCGGCTCTGCTCATATTGGGCGTTTAGGATCGTTAGATAACATAGCAAGAGCAAAGTCTGAAATTACAACAGCATTAAAATCAAATGGTGCTTTGATTGCAAATGATAATGAAAGATTGAAAAAGTTTGCAGCCTTCAACGGTGAAAAAATCTGGTATTCAATAAAACAGGTGCAAGTACTTGAGCAAAGACGCGGATATTCCAAATTTTTATATAAAGGAATTGAATATGAGCTTAATGTAGAGGGTGAATATAATATAGAAAATTCTCTTTCAGCCATTGAGTTAGGTAATAAGCTCAAAATGACTCCTGATGAGATTAAAGCGGGACTTTTGAAATACCGTTCGATTGAAAAGCGTTGGGAAGAAGAAAATATTTCAGGATACACATTGATTAATGATAGTTATAATGCTAACCCTGAGTCAATGAAGGCTTCAGTATCAACGTTTATAGAATTATACAAAAACCCGGTTGTTGTACTTGGCAATATGGGTGAATTGGGTGAAAGTGAAGAAGAACTTCATAGAAGTGTTGGTATGGCACTAGCAAATACTTCTAAAAAAGATACAAAATTTTTGACAGTTGGAGCTTTGGCAGAAAAAATAGGTGAGGAACTTTCAAAGTCAGGATTTTATGTAAAGAATTTTGAAAATAACAAGGATGTATCAGATTACATTCTTGATAAGATAGATGTAGGCTGTACAATATTTTTAAAAGCTTCACGATCTATGAAATTTGAAGAAATACTAGAATACCTTAAGGGGAGAAAATAATTATGATAATGGTAACAGTGGCATTTTTGCTCGGTATGATATTATGCCTTTTATTCGGGGTTCCTTATATCTCTTTTTTGAAAAAGAAAATGATAGGGCAGTATGTAAAAGATGTAGCGCCTGAGGCACATCAGAAAAAAGAGGGTACTCCGACAACAGGCGGTGTATTTATTGTTGCTGCTGTTATTATTGCCTCAATTATAGCACTATCTCTAGCTCAGAGCTTATCAGAAGAAGCTTTTATAATTTTAATAACGTTTGTATTTTATACTTTTGCAGGATTTCAGGATGATTATCTTAAATTAAAAGGTAAGCATAATGACGGTTTGAGTGCAAAAGGAAAACTATTAAGACAAATTGCAATTGCATTGTTGCCGACAATTTATGTAATGATGAGCAATACATTCGGAACTTATTTTGCAATAGGCAGTTTTGAAATTGATTTAGGCTGGTTATATCCGATTTTTGCAGTATTTGTAATTACCGGAGCATCAAATGCTTACAATTTAACTGACGGATTGGATGGACTTGCATCATCTACCGGTATGTTTGCATTTATAGCATGTGCTTTAATTTTGTTATGCACAGGTCATCAAGGTGCTGCAATTATTTCAGCTTCAGTAGCAGGTGCATTGTTCGGGTTCTTGAAATACAACAAGCCTAAAGCTCAAGTTTTTATGGGCGATACAGGATCTTTAGCTATCGGTGGGTTATTGGGAACTTTAGCTGTTGTCGGTAAGTTTGAATTCCTATTGATTTTTATTGGTGCCGTGTTTGTTATGGAAACTTTATCAGTTATTTTGCAGGTAATAAGTTTTAAAACAACAGGTAAAAGAATTTTTAAAATGTCTCCTATACACCATCATTTCGAGCTTTGCGGATGGAGTGAGAAAAAAATAGTTGTTGTATTTGCTCTATTGTCTGCGATTTTTGGAGCATTGGCTTTGTTGTTATTTTATTTGACTCAAATAGGAGTTATTTAGTATGAAAACAAATTGGTTTGATAAAAAAGTTTTGGTATTAGGTTTGTCAAAAAGCGGTATTTCAGCTGCTAAATATTTAAATAAGCACGGAGCGGATGTATATATTACAGAGAGCCGTGCAAGAGAAGATAAAGATAATGAAAATATTAATGAGCTTGAAGCACTTGGTATAAAAATTGAAATGGGAGGACATAGTGAAGAATTTTTAAATGATTCCTATATTGCTATCACAAGTCCTGGTATTCCGCCGCAGTCTGAAATTATGCAAAAGTTAAAAGATAAAAATATCCAAGTTATTTCGGAAATAGAACTTGCCTATTCTCAGACTTCAAAACCATTTATAGCGATAACAGGAAGTAATGGTAAGACAACAACAACTGCTTTAACTGCTCATATTTTGAGTGAAGAATTTAAAGCATATCCTTGCGGTAACTATGGAGTTCCTCCTTGTGATCTGTTGGATGGTGATGTAGAAATTTTCGTTTGTGAATGTAGTTCTTTTCAGCTTGAATATAGTGAAGCTTTTCAGCCTCAAATTTCTGTATGGACTAATTTTACCCCTGACCATATAAACTGGCATGGAAATATGGAAAATTACTTCAATGCGAAAGCTAAAATTTTTAAGTCTCCGACTGCTCCTGCCTTTTCTGTGCTGAATGCAAAGGATGAAAAACTGAGAGAATTTTCAAAAGAATGCGGTGGCACTGTATTTATGTTTGATGAAGAAATGGGAGAAAATTGCTGTTATGTAAAAAATGATGCAATTTTCTTTAAAAGAAACGGCAAAGAAGAACATATTATTGATTTGAAAGATTGTCCGTTGATTGGAGAACATAATTATCAAAATGTAGAATGTTCAGTAATCGTTGCAAAATTGGAAGGTATTTCAAATGAGCATATAAAAAATGCAATTATGAGTTTTAAAGTTCCTGAGCATCGACTTGAAAAGTTTGCGCAAAAAGACGGAATTGTTTTCTATAACGATTCTAAAGCGACAAATCCAGAGGCTTCATTAGTTGCAATAAGATCTTTTATCGATCAAGATGTTGTACTAATTGCAGGCGGACGCGACAAAAATACTGATTTAAAAGAGTTTGATGAAGCTTGTAAAAAACATATCAAAACAGTTATTTTGATTGGTGAAGCAGCAGATAGGTTTGAAGAAAACCTTAGAGCTGATGGGTTTGAGAATATTATAAGAGAAGATTCGATGCAAAATGCGATTGATAAATCAATTTCACTAAACCCTAATGTCGTATTATTATCACCGGCATGTGCAAGCTTTGATATGTTCAGCGGTTATGAGGAGAGAGGAAAGGTCTTTAAAGAATATGTCTTATCGAGATTATGATAGAAATAACTATGACAGAGACAGAATACGAGCAAATAGAGGGCAAATCCAAAGTGTCATAATTTCATCTCCGGATAGGACTCTTTTGGTTGTTGTTACTTTTCTTGTCATAATCGGTTTTATGGCAATATTTTCCGCATCAGCACCAAAATGCTTGGATGAGGGAGTAAATCCTGCTCAGTTTTTGATAAAACAAGTTATTTGTTTTATCGTGGGATTTATAGGGCTTAAGTTCTTTACAAATTACGATTATAAAAAATTGGCTCAATGGAATACTATTTTTGCTGCAGCAATTATCATCTCACTCTTACTTGTTGACTTTACTCCTCTTGGCGTAACAGTTAATGGGGCAAAAAGATGGATAAATCTTTTGGGATTTCAATTGCAGCCGTCTGAATTTGCAAAACCTGCTGTAGTTCTTCTTTTAGCGTCAGCATTCAAGGATAATGCAAACCTTTTTGATGAAAGTAAATGGATAAAATATTTTATACCTATTTTAGTAATGCTTGCATTTATCTTTATGCAGCCGAACTTGAGTATGGTAATTTTGCTTTTATCAGTATCTGTTGTAATGTTTTTGTGTGGTGGCGGATCTTTAAAGCTGTTTTTTAGCTGCTTAGCAGCTGGAGTCACAACAGTTGTTTTGGCTTTGACAACAATTATTAAACCATACCAGTTGCAGCGTCTGAGAATTTGGCGACATCCTGAGACTGATCCTCAAGGGGCAGGATATAATATCATTCAATCTTTGATAGCTTTTGCATCAGGCGGATTTAAAGGTGTCGGATATGGCGGTTCTATTCAAAAACTCTCATATCTACCTGAATGTCATACGGACTTTATTTTCGCAATTATAGCAGAAGAATTAGGATGGATCGGATGTGTGTTGATAATCGGGCTTTTCTGGACATTTGTTCATAGAGGTTTTATAGTTGCATCTCGTTGTCCTGATATGTATGGAAGACTTTTGGCAGTTGGAATTACTTTTTCAATTGGTTTCCAAGCTTTCTTAAATATCAGTGTTGCAAGTTCATTTTTGCCAACAACAGGTGTGCCATTGCCGTTTATAAGTTATGGCGGATCCTCATTAATTGTTTCATTATGGATGGTTGGAATTTTATTGAATATATCTAAAAAAAGAATTAAAAAAATAAGGAATCAGGAAGATGAGCGAATCAGATAAAAAATATACTTATTTTATAACAGGCGGTGGTACTGGAGGTCATATTTACCCAGCTGTCGCAGTTGCAGATGAGTTGATTTCAAGAGGTCAAAAAGTTTTTTATGTTGGAAACCCTAAAAATTTAGAATTTGACATTGTAGCTCAAAAAGGGTTTGAATTTCTTCCTGTTATGGTGCATGGAATGCCGAGAAAAGCAGCGTTCTCTTTGATAAAATGGTTTTTTGAGCTTGGTATTGCAGTGTTAAAAAGTGTCGGATATATTTTGAAATACAAGCCTGATGCGGTATTTGGAACAGGTGGATATGTATCTGCTCCTGCGCTATTAGCTGCAAAACTTACCAAAACTCCATTTATGCTTCATGATTGTGATGCAAAACCCGGACTTGTTACAAGAAAATTGGCTCCTTTTGCAAATTGCGTATCATTAGCTTTCGATTGTGCTAAAAATGAAATTCATAATAATAATTGCTTAATTTCAGGTAATCCGATAAGAAAGGCTTTTAAAACGCTTTCAAAAACTGAAGCTCGAATAAATTTGGGTCTGCAAAATAAGATCACTCTTTGCATAATGGGAGGCTCTCAAGGCGCAAGAGCAATAAATGACGGTGCTGTTGAAATTTTGAAGAAATTTTCTGAAGGTAAAGATTTACAAATAATTTTTCAGACAGGTAAGAAAAATTTTGAACGAGTAATTGAGCAGTTAATTAAAATTTATCCAGAGTATGAAACTGATAAAAATCTGATAATAAAACCGTATTTTGATGATATGGTAACGATTTTAAAAGCTTCTGATATTGCTATTTCAAGATCAGGATCATTGAGTTTGTCAGAACTTTGTGCTTCAGGTATAGCATCGATTTTGGTGCCATATCCTCATGCTGCTGCGGATCATCAAAGAAAAAATGCACATTATTTGGAAGAAAAAGGTGCAGCACTATACCTTGAGGATGGAGACGTAAATGAAGATTCTTTAACCAAGCTAATCAATTCTTTGATAGAAAATCCAGAAAAGTTAAAAGAAATTCAGCAGAATGCATTAGCACTAGCAAAGTATGACGGTGTAGATTCGATATGTGATAAGTTGGTTGAAATTGCAGGAGGCTAAGTTTTTATGAGCCATAGTTATAATGATGCAAAAGCGCTTTTGACAAGTCAGGGAAAGTTTTATATCAACCTTGGATTAGAGAGGATTGCTGCTGTATTAGATTTACTCGGTAATCCGCAAGATAAATTGAAGTTTTTCCATATTGCAGGGACAAACGGTAAGGGAAGTGTTTGCGCAATACTTGCTGAAATATTGAAAGAATCTGGTAAAAAAACTGGTTTATATACTAGCCCGCATCTTTTTAAATATAATGAGAGGATTAAAATTAATGGCGAAGATATTTCAGATGATGATTTTGCAGAATTAGTTTTTGATATTTGTAAGATAGCTGATGAAAATAAAATCCATTTGACAGAGTTTGAAATTTTAACTGCTGTTGCTTTCAAATATTTTGCTGATAATGACGTTGATGTTGTAGTCCTTGAGACAGGTCTAGGCGGCAGATTTGATGCAACTAATGTGATAAAAGAAAATCTTTGTGCAATTATTACTCATATAGATCTTGACCATACAGAAAGGCTCGGGGATACAAAAGATAAAATTGCATTTGAAAAAGCCGGCATTATAAAACCTCATTGCCCAATAGTTACTTGTGAAGGTTATGAGGCAATAAAAGATGCAGCTGATAAAAATGATTCCCTATTAATGATGATTGCGCCATTTGAGGATTGCGAAAATCTTTCATTAAAAGGACTTTATCAGCAGGAAAATTTATCACTTGCACTTGCTGCTATAAGACTTGTATTTCCTGAAATTTCTCAAGATACAATCCAAAATGCTTTGAAAAATGTTCATCATCCTGCAAGATTTCAGGTTATAGAAGATAAAAATCTTATAATAGATGGTGCGCACAACCCTAATGGAATCATCTCATTGAGAGAAAGCTTGGATTTTTATTACCCGAATAAAAAAAGACGTTATATTTTCGGATGTCTGAAAAATAAAGATTACAAGAAAATGATGTCATTAATTTTTGATAAAAATGACGAGATTTATTTTTATCACTTTAATAATCCTAATTCTTGTACCGCAGCAGAATTGCAAGCCGCTTGCGAGTATAAAGCAAAAGAGTTAAAATCCTTTAAAGATTTAGATTTTAACTCTGATACTATGACAATTATTTGCGGATCTTTTTATATGCTAAATGAACTGGTTAGTCCTGATTGCTTTCTTTAACCATTTCTGCTATTAAGCTGTTTAATTCTGCAGGACAGAAGTCATTGCAGGTATTCCAGATTAAAGTCGGTTTCTGTTCTTTAATTGACGGAGACGGGTAATCACTGTTACAAAAACCTTTCAACATATTTGTTGAGCCGTCAAAGTTTGGTGTGAAATGAGAACAGCAGCTGCAAATTTTTAGGATAAATCCGTAATCATCCAATTTTGTTTTAAGTTCATTAAGAGCGTCGATCATTCTTAAATGAGTTGCAGTTGTGAACTTTTTATTCTTGTAGAAAAATCTTATTTTAGCAAGCCCGTTATCTGAAATAAATTGCATTTTACAGTTGAGATTATTCCCTCTGTTTGTTGTTACAACAATATCAACGTCGAATTTTTGAACATTTTCCGGTAATTCTTCCTGATTTTTAATTTTGTTAATTATCTTTCTGATTGGAGGGAAGTTCTTAATAATATGTCCTAACGAATATGCTGGGTACATAAATAATCTTAGAATTTCAATTTTGTTAAGTTTAGACTCAATAAGACTTAGAGCAAAACCTACAACTAAAAGTATAAATGTGAATAAAACAAATTTGAAATCCAAGAAGAAATATGAACTGTAAGAATGTTTAAGCACTATCGCATAAATGATTAATAGCGTCCAAATATTCGGGTAAATTAAAGAAAGCACATGTTCTGAAAATACGAAGTTTTTAGAAAATATCTGTGTGAAAGCATTTCTGAACAGATCTAATCTTGTAGATAATCTTGGCTTTCTAAATACATAATTTGTGCTGTCAACAACTGTTTGAATATTTGGATTGTAAGTGCATTTATATTTGATTTTTGATAGTAACAGGCTGTATTTTAATTCAGAATTAATATCTTTAAAATCCACATCTCCGATTTGATTTACAATATCTTTTTTGATAACAAAAACACCGCTGTCAGCTTGTGAAGCAAGTCCGAATAGTGATCTTGCACGTCTGATAAAGTTCATATGATATTTTTGATAAGCTGCTTTGATTTTGTCGATCGGTCCGAAATTTTCAACATCAATAATTGTCTCACCGCTTAATACACTGTTTTTTGTCAACGCAGAGTTGATTGTAGATAAGAAATCCGGAGCTATACTTCTGTCTGCATCAATAAATACAAAAGAATCAATATAATCATCTTGTGAAAGTTGTTCCAATAAAATAGAAATAGCTTGGTCTTTTCCGATAGTGCCAACTTCTTTTATATTAATAGTATTTATAAAAGGATCATTGTTGAATAAATTTTGAGATCCGTCAGTGCAATTGTCAAGAATTAAATAAACCTTGAAATTTCCTATCGGATAATCTTGAGATTTGAGTTCCTTTATAAGTTTTTCTAATGATTCGTAATTGTTATGCGCATAAATTACAACGGCTAGGTTGTCTTTATCTTCGTAATGAGAGTATTTTTTTTCTAATTTAAACTTTCTGTCATTAAGGTTTCTGATAGAAAGCGCAAGAAAAAATATAGTGTAAAGCGCAGCATAAATGTATAAAATATTTAAAATAAATTCCATAATATCCCTCTTAATTCTATATGAATATTGTAGTTAAAACCTTTTTAAAATTCCATTTAATGTAAATAATTGTGAAATATTAATACTTGTATTGCAAAATTTGAATATAAATTTTACCTTTATTGTGCATTAAAATTTTAATAATTTTGATAACTAACCTGTTTTTATATCTCTAACAGAATGTAAATAATCAGTATTCAGCAATAATAATATCATGAGGTGCTTTATTATGTTAAAGAAAATATTGATATTATTTATTTTGACTTTTATTGGTTTTGTAAATACTGATATCGCAAATGCAAAAGCTTATGAGCCTGATGAGCAAATAAATATTTCAGTCTATGAAAAAATTAATCCTGCAATAGTTGCAATAGATGCTCAAACAGATGATGGAATATCAGCTGGTACTGGCTGTATAGTAACATCAGACGGGCTTATTTTGACCGGCTCTCATGTAATTGATAATTGCAAAAGCGTTGAAGTAACAATGTATAACGGACAAGTTTATAAAGCTCAAGTTGTCTCAAAAATGGGTAAAAATAAGGATTTGGCACTACTAAAAATCAAACCGAAATCTCCGCTTAATACAATAAAATTTGGAGATTCAGCTGATATCAAGGTCGGACAAAAAGTCCTAGCTATAGGAAACCCATTCGGTTTCTCCGGAACTTTAACTCAAGGCATAATTTCAAGAATTGATTATGCAAAAAATAAAATCCAAACAGATGCCGCAATAAATCCTGGCTGCTCAGGCGGTCCATTACTAAATTCTTCAGGTGAGGTCATCGGTATAAACCAATCTATTTATAATCCTGATAATAATATTTCTAATATCGGCATAGGTTTTGCAATCCCGATAAACGATGCCAAGAAGTTTATTGAAACTACTAGAATAACTCAAAAATAATAATATTAAGATATGTAAAGAGGTCTTGCTATTCTAAATTCCAGTGATAGCAAGACTTTTTAAAATTTTAATAATTTGAGTTTTTTATAATAGGCAATTTTAAAAGCTAAAAAAACTTTATCAAAGTATAAGTGGAAACACTAAGGGGAAAATATTTAATTTGGGAAAAGGAGTTAAGACATGGGATTACCAAAAGTTTCAAACGTTTCAGCTGCAGAAGTGAAACAAAATGAGCAACAAAACGTCAATCTAAGACAAAAAGAGGATCAAAAATCAAAAACAGAATTATCTCAAGCTTTGTCAAAAGGCAAAACTGCTAAAAATGAGCAAAAACTAGCTCAATTACCAGCACAATTGGAGAAAAAAGAAGGACTTACAAAAGGGCAAAAACTCTTAGCAGGTGCAGGAATTTTAGGCGCAGCAGCGACAGTTTTGGCTTTTGTAAAACCTTCAGCAGCTAAGTTGCTTAAAGGAGCTGCAAAATTAGCTAATCATACACCTGAAGCTTCTAAAGGTTTAAAAGCATATCAAGCTTATGGTGCAGTAGGAGCTTTAGCTGGAGCTTCAATATTGGGCGCTTGTTCTGATGGAATATTAGATGAAGAACATAACCATTATGTAGAAATTCCAACAGACACAGTTACAGAAACCGAATATATTGAAAAAGTAATTGAAAAACCTGTGTATATCAAAGATACTGTATTCAAACATGACACAATTCAATTACCTCCATTGCCAGCGGATACAGTATATATGCCTGGAGATACAATCTATATGCCAGGTGATACAGTAGTTGTACCTGGTGATACTGTTTATGTGCCGGGTGATACAGTAGTTAAACATGATACTATTTATGTTGACAAACCTGTACCAATGCCACCTGAAACAATTTATGTAAATAATAAATTTGAATCAGAAGTTCCTGAAAAAATCAAAGAAATTATACATGATCTTGGTATAGATACAACAGGAGTCGGAACATTCGTATATGGTCTTGATTGGCAGGATGAAAAGAATAACGTAGTACACAGATCTCTTTGGGATGGTGGTCGTACAAGCCGTGATGGTGATGTATATGTAATGAATGATATCGGTACTAAATGGTCAGATCCTGATGAAGATTATGTATTCGGTAAGAATGAAGAATTCAAACGTCATGAATTATACTTGGATGGTGCTAGAAATCTAACTGATTGCGAGAACACTCCAACAAGTCCTATTAATGTATCAAATGGTAATAATGCTCCAAACTGGTACATCTTCGATCCGGATCAAGTAACAGCTCAACCGGGTAATTGGACTCGTAATAATCCGAAATCATTTACAAAAATCGGTGAGGGAAAATGGCAATCAAGTGATGGATATATTTACGAAAGAGGACCTGAACCAAATTCAGTAAGAAAGGTCAACCAACACGGATCTGAATGGTTACTCAAAAACATAAGCATTATCGGTGGAGAAGACGCAAAAGATCCTCAATAAATCTTAATTCTTAATATACTCTTAATATAAAAAGAAAAGCGGACAAATTGTCCGCTTTTTCGTATTAAATAAAAGTGTTAAAACTTATAATTTCGTGCTATATTAAATTTGTAGGTTAGGAAATAAGGAGGATTATATGACAGAGTATGTATATCTAAACGGAGACTATGTCGATGTTACAAAGGCATCAATACCTGTCCGCACACATGCTTTTTTGTATGGTACAGCAGTTTTTGAGGGTATAAGAGCTTACTGGAATGAAGAAGAAAAACAGTTATACGCTTTTAGAGTGCCAGAACACTATGAAAGATTGGTTCGCAGTGCGAAAATTATGCACATGGATCCTTTGCATACAGTTGATGAATATTGTGAAATTACAAAAAGCTTGTTAAAGAAAAACAATTACAAAGAAGATGCTTATATGCGTCCGACTTTATACAAATCTGCTCAAAAGGTAGGCCCCGGTCTATATGATAACCCTGATTCATTTATGATAATCGCAAATAAAATGGGTGATTACATTGATACTTCAAAAGGTCTAAAAGTTTGTGTATCAAGCTGGAGAAGAAACAGCGATAATGCAATTCCGCCTCGCGCGAAAGTTGCGGGATCTTATGCAAACGCTGCCTTAATTAAAACTGATGCCCACAATGCAGGTTTTGATGATGCTATCGTTTTGGATGAACAAGGACAAGTAACTGAAGGTTCAGCTATGAATTTATTCTTAGTTCAAAACGGAAAACTTGTAACTACAATGAAAACAGATAATATTTTAGTAGGTATTACAAGAAATACAATAATGGAGCTTGCAAAAGACGTATTAGGCCTTGAAGTTGAAGAAAGAGCAATTGACAGAACAGAATTATACATATCAGATGAAGCATTTTATTGCGGTACAGGAGCTCAAGTAAGCCCGATTGTAAGTATTGATGGCAGAAAGTTGGGTGACGGTAATGTAGGTCCAATTGCAAAAGAACTTCAAAAATTATACTTTGATGTTGTAAAAGGCAGAGTACCAAAATATAAAAAATGGTGTATGCCAATTTACTAAAACTAATTATATCGCACTCCGGATTATCCGGAGTGCGGTGAAATTTATGGTGAATTAATTGATAGAATTTTTAGGTTTGTGTGTCCAAAACTTAATAAGAAGTTTAAAGTATCTGATAACAGGTCAGTTAAAGTTTTCTGATGTAATTTCAAAAGCGGCAGCAATCAGTTATGATTCATTGCCAATATCATTAATAATAACTTTTATAACAGCTGCAGTAATTGCAATTCAGGTATCAAAGCAATTTTTGATGTCTGGAGCTGACAGCTATATAGGTGGGACTATTGCAATTGTCTTAATAAGAGAAATAGCACCGGGATTTGTTGCTTTAGCGATCGGAGCAAGAGCTGGTACCGCAATTTCAGCTGAAATCGCAAATATGCAAGTAACAAGTCAGGTAGATGCAATGAAGACTTTAAAAGTTGATCCTGTAGGGTATTATTTTACTCCAAGAATTGTCGCAGCTGCAATAACTGTTCCTATGGTTGTTTTGTTAGCTGAGTTTGTTGGTACAATCGGTGGGATGTTTGTTTCTCATGCTACAATAAACTTGCATCCAGCAAGGTATATGCATTCAGTTTGGGCTTGGCTTAGTACAAGAGATATTTATATAAGTCTTTTAAAAGCTTCAATTTTTGGGGCATTGATTGCTCTTGTTTGTGCTACTCAAGGTTATGAAACAAAAGGTGGTGCAAAAGAGGTTGGTATATCAACAACGCAAGCAGCTATTTTATCTACGATATATATGTTAATCGCAGACTTTTTGGTTAATTTAGTCTTCTATATAAAATAAATATTTAAGCCAAATATTTTTTAGCTGTTTCTTTGTCAAAAACTTCAATACTGTTTTTTGAATGGATAAATATAATGCAGCCAATAATGGATTTTAGTGTCTCAAAATCAGAAATGGACATTTTATTTCGCAAATCTTCCATGTTATTTGCCATAAATTCCATAATGATAGTTTTGTTGTCATATACAAGACTTGAAAAATAGTCAAAAGCTTCTTTGTTTTTTATCCCTTCAAGATAAATTATGTCAGGGGATTGGAATTCTATAAATCTTGAAGCTTTGTCCATGTTAAAACCTATATTTTCATTCAACTCGCATTGATTTACGTTTTCAAGATTGTATTTTGCAAGACTTTCTAAAGTCATTATATTCTTATTTTTGTTTTTAGAGGCTGTTTCTAGTAAAAGCGAATATATTACATGAGTTTTTCCGCTCAAAGGAGACCCGCAAACTAAAATTACACCAGGTGTATCAAGTGCATTTTTGACAATTTTCAATTGATTGTCGTTTGTAATAATTTTATTTAAAGCTTTTGGCGGTTTATAAATTTTTAGAAAAATTCTTTCTCCCATTATTGTTGGAAAAGTTGAAATACTTGCAATTACAGAGATATCGTCAACTTTAAAACTTAATTTGCCAAGTTGCGGCACTTCACTCACAGAAGGATCCAATTCGGCAAGAGTTTTAAGTTTTGCCGTAAAAGAAAGAGTAAGAACTGATGGTATTATTCCTTTGTTTTGAATTTCACCGTTTTTTTTGAAGTTAACACCAAGTCCGGTATCTTCTCTTTGGAAAAGTACTTCATGAACATTTTCCATGATAGCTTGTTTTAAGATTGAACGAACAATCTTTTGGATATGCATATCAGAAAGGTCTTCGCTATGGAGCTCTTCTCTCCAATCAAATCCTGAATTGTCAGATTCTGTATATATTTCACCAACTGTAATATCATTAGGATAATACTCTTCGATTTTTTTTAATATTACAGCTTCAGAAGCAAGTACCGGCTCAATTGAGCAAGCTGCACTTTCTACAATTTTGTCAATTGCAAAAAGATCTAAAGGGTCTGCCATTGCAACAGTTAAAGTATCTTCGATTTTGAATAAAGGCAGAATTTTAAACCTTTTAGCGTCTGTATAATTTATGTATTTAAGACACTTTGTATCCAAGCTGTAATCATCTAGATTAACAAATGGGGTGTGAAGTTTGTTTTCTAAAAATTTTATCAAAACATCTTCTGTCAGCATTCCGGAATTTATAAGAGCCTGTCCTATATTAATATTTTGAGCATTAGCAATTTCTTGTGCCTGTTCTAAAGTTTCATAAGGCACTAATCCTGCTCTGACTAAATCATATTTTAATTTTTCAAGCGTTTTGTTTGTTACTGCATCCATCATTTTCTTTGCTTAAATATTTCTCAACCAGTCTTAATACATCATCTAAATCAAAAGGTTTTGTAATATATTCATCAGCACCTGTTTCTTCGCCGATAAGTTTGTCTTCAGCTTGAGAACGTGCTGTAATCATCAAAATAGGTATATTTTTATATTTGTTGTCGAATTTTAGTAATCGGCTTATTTTATAACCGTTGATTTTAGGCATCATAACATCAAGAATTATTAAATCAGGAATCAGCTCTTTTGCAAGCTTAAGTCCGTCTTCTCCGTTCAATGCTGTGAAACAATTATATCCGGTTGCCTCAAGTACAAATTTTAAACTTTCTACAATATCCTGTTCGTCATCGACAATTAAAATTTTTTTCATAGTTCCCTAATCCTTTAATTGTATTATATCATATTAATACTTATCTTCTAGATTGTTAAAATTTGTAAATTGAATAATCTTAATCTGTTAAAAAATATTATTTTTCGATTTAAATTAAATGAAACTTAAGCAACAGGAGGATAAAATGTTAAAATTGTCGAATCCGATGATGCGTTTTGAAGGGTGGGAACCATCCGGATTGTTTAAACGAACACCGGATACTAGATCTGTAGAGGAATTAAGAGCATCGATCGAAGCATGGGCAAGAAAAGTCCCTGATGTAAAACTTATTTTGCCGGAATTGAAAAATATGAATCCGAAACATTTAGGACTTGTTGCTGATACTATTGAGTTATCTCAAAAACCAGCTACTTTCTATAAAGATGTTGATATGATTAACCCTGAAGAGGGTAAGTCTTTTTGGAGTCCATTGGAAATGCTTATGGTTACATTCCCGATAGTATCTAAGCAAAAACCTCATGCAATGGATTTTTCTCAAGAAGTAATTGACCAGACTGGTAAATTGATGTCAAAATTCTTTTTGAAATCTGCTGCTGATAAAAATATTCTTTTGGAAAAAGGGGCTGATGAAAAATACAGAGCAGCTATTCCTTTAGTTGAAGATTTGGCAAAGGAAGCTATTAGTGTACCTTTAGATAAATCTGCTTATAGTAGGCAAAAAGCTTTTGTCGATAAAGTTCTTTCGGTAATAAATAAAGATACTGATCTTGAAAAAATTGATTATTTAAAAGAGATATATAAGATTCTTGCAGGAAGAATTTTGCCAAAATTCAATATATATAATCTGCTTACAAGTAAAGCTTCTCTAAGTACAATAAAAGAGAATGCAAAATCCTTAGATTTAGCGATAGGAATGGCATATTCACATGGGAAAATTTTGGATGTAAACGAATTTTTAATCAAGGACACAAATGATGTCAGAATCCCATTCTATAATTCGGAAAATGCTCCTTTACAACGTTTGAGCAGGGAAGATTTGATAAAAAGTATGCGTTCCGGTATATAAATAAGTAAATTTATTTAATTTTAATAACAGAAAGGATTTTATATGACATTAAAATTGACCAGATTTGATGGTTGGAATACTTTAGGAGCTGTTAAACACCCTAAAGATACAAGAACGGTTGACGAGCTTAAAGATGCAATTAAAACTTGGGCTTTAGCGAATAAAGAGGTAAAAGAATTTTTACCGCATTTAAATGATATGAACCCAAAGCATTTAGGACTTGTTGCTGATACTATTGAATTAGCAAATCGCAAGGCTTGTTTACCTAATGATATAAATTTAAAAAGTCAAACCTCAGCAGGAAAAACGCTTTTAGGAGTATTATTGGATATGATTCCAGTTGCGTCCAAAAATAATCCTAATGCGGTTGAGTTTGCCCAAGAAGTAATCAATAATACGGATTCAATTACATCCAAATACTTTTTGTGGCAATTAACGGGTAGTCCGTTTTTGAATAAAGATTATGCAGAATATTTTAAGGCTGCGACACCGCTTGTTGAAATATTTGCGAAATCAGCACTTGAGCATCCAAAAATTTATTCTTATGAAAATCAGATGAATTTTATGAATATAATTGAAAATGTAGTAAATAAAGATGCAGATATCGAAAAAGTAGGACTATTAAAACCTATTTATGAAAAAATCAAAGATAAAGGTTATATAATATTAGATAAATTTGTAACAGGCAAAACCCCTATTGAAAAGATTAAAGATAATCTCTCAACTCTTGATAAAGTTGCGGATTTGTTTCATAAAAACGGAAAATTGCTTGATGCTGGTGAATATTTGACTAAAAATACAAACCTATACTAATGCTTTTTCTCTAATAGCAGACATATCAACAGGTAAGGCAAAATAGAATTTAGACCCCTTATTTAGCTCACTTTCGCACCAGATTGAGCCATTGTGAGCTTCAAGAAGTTGTTTTGCAATTGGAAGCCCCAGTCCTGAGCCGCCAACTTTTCTTGATAGGGAATTTTCTATTTGTGCAAACTTGTCAAATACATGAAGTAAATCATTCTCTTGAATGCCAATTCCTTCATCTTCTACGGATACAACTATATAATCCCCATTCAGCTTTTTTAATTCATCAGTAAAACATGAGGGATATTTAATTTCTGCAGAATTTTTTAATTCAGATTTGATTGTAATCCTTTTACCTTCAGGTGTAAATTTAATCGCATTTGACAAAAGATTAGTTAGTACCTGCTCAAGTCTTTGCGAATCCGCTAAAATTTCAGGCAAATTTTCAGTTTCTAAAGTTTCAATATTTAAGGATTTTTCCTTAGCAAGTCCTGAAAGAGCGGATTTTACATAATCTATTATTGTATGAATATCCACAGGTTTAAAATGAAAATCCATTTTTCCTGCTTCAATTTTTGAAATATCAAGCAGGTCATTGATAATACCTGACAGTCTTGCTACATTTTGTTTAGCCATTGATAGGAATTTTTCACTTGCTGGAGTTTTTTCTCCGCATCTTCCGCTTAATAGGATATCAATTGAATTTTTTATAGACGTGAGCGGAGTCCTTAACTCATGAGATACTATTGATATAAACTCAGATTTTAATTTTTCAAGTTTTTCAAGTTTTTTATTTGTCTCAATTATTTCTTGATATAAAGTTGCACTTTTTAGCGGTAAAGATACTTGTTGTGCTATGGTCTGGAAACATTTTGCGTCTTCTGATGTAAAATGGTTTTCTTTAAAAACTTCAATGCAGCCATAAAAATTTTCCCCAAGAGCAATCGGGGCAAACATGTTATCAAACTGGAATAGTGTGAAATTAAATCTGTTTGCCGGATATTTAACGTTTTTTATAATCTTAAGATTGTTTTCATTGATTTCGTAAGGTGCTTTTTTGTTTTCAAATAAAGATTTGTAGTTGATTACAGTTCTTAGTTTTATCGCATCTAACATCTCATCAGATAATTCATAAAGTGAATTTAATAAAAGTAATGGAGTATTATCCTCGCAGAAAGACAAAGTACAGGCTAAAGAAAAACTTAGAGATTTATCCAGTCCATCTATCATATATTCAAGCAGTTGTTCTTTATCCAGAGTCCCTGCAAATTGAGAACTTGTATTATAAAGCGTATTTAATCTGTATAAGCTCTCGGCTAAATCTTTATTCGTATTAGAAAGTTTTTGCAGAGAATTTTTGCTTCTCAGGTTGATATTTAAAGTTGCCAATATCAGATTTTCATCAAAATCTTTTGTAATTATACCGTTTATGTGTTTAATAATATCTTTATCAAAATCTTTTTCGGATTTTAGGAGTATAATCACGGAATTATCTTTGATAGATTTTATTTTCTTTATGATGTTAAGCGGATTGACTGAATTGAGGGCGTCATCCAATAATATTAAATCAAAATTCTCAGCCTCAATGATTTCTTCAATCATATCAATATCTGATGATGAAGTCAGAATATAAGAGTTGTCTTCACAAAGTTTTTTATATTTACAGATTATATCCTTATTTTCAGCTACTAAGAAAATCCTAACCATAATATTTATGGTAGCAATATAATGAATATTTTGCAAATTTTTAAAGAAAGTTTATTTGAGTGTGAATTTTTGTAAAAAAATGAATAATACTGTTGATATTTATTAAAGAAACAATAAAAACTGCCGTATATTTCGATAAGTATAACTGTAAGAAAGGCAAAGTCAATGGGCTTATCCGCATCACAGGCAAGATTATTAAGCATAACCTCAAGACTTTCTGATAACGAACTTCGTTCTCAGACAATAACTACTGCCAAGATGTCTCTTGCTAATAGAACAACTGAGGCAAGTGCTGAATATATGGATGCATTGAGTTCTACAAACCTTTTATTTACAACTTATGATGGTTCTGGTAACAAAGTTACCGAAAAATTGACTGGTACATCTTTAAGTTTATATGGACCATTGAAGAATCAATATGGAATTATTAATCAAAATGGTCAAATTCTTGTAAGTGAGCTTGATGCGACAAATTACGAGAACAGTAATAATTTACAGGAATTTTTGGATAAATACGGGGTTTTGCAACCGGAAGGCGAAGGTGAAATGGTTGAAGTCAAAAACCCTGAATATGATGTTGCTTGGGATGAGTATAACAAAGTATATGATGAATGGAAATCAAAAGAGCCGAATAAATATGATGAAAAATATTGGGAAGAACAATCTAACTATGATAATGAGTTATATAGAAAATTTAAAGCAGCATCTGCACCATGTTATGTAAAAGCTGAAAAAGGTGATATGTACTGTTATAGACACGTATTAGCACATTTGTTATATTCAGAGTTTGATGATACTGGTTCTAAAAATTATACAACTATATTGAATGCTCCAATAACTATTGATACAGGTTTTATTTTTGGGTCAAATATTAATTCAAATGGTAACACTCCTGATATGCTGGTTGTATCAGAGGAAGTATGTTCTGATGAGAACATAATTTATGCTGCTGAAAATGAAGAGATGAAGCAAAAATTGCTTGATGTAATGAATGATCCAAATGCTACTGAGCAAGAAAAATTTAATGTACAAATGACAAACAATTACTATTTGGATGAAAATGGAGATCCTCAACTAAAAAAATTGACTCAAAAAATTGTTGATATGTTCTATACAATTACTTATGCAAGTGACATGGGATTACAGTTCCAACCAGATTTGTATGATTTGTTAATGTCATTTGAACAAGATATGGAACAAGCATTCAAGAAAAAAGTTTTCAAAGAAGATTTATACGAAAGTGATAGAGATGCTTGGCTTGAACAGGAACCAGAAAAACCAGATGTACCATATTATGTTGAAGAAGAAGTTCGTAAAATCGTAGATAAAGATAAAGGCCAATGGTATGTCAACTTGTGGCATAGAATGAACGGCGAAAGCGATATTAAAGTCGGAACTGCTGATGAAGAAGGCAATATAGTACAAGGCGGAAAAACTGAAGGTGGCCTTCCAATGTATAAGGTATTGGAAGATGGGCTTATGAATAGTTCAGAATGGCTTCAATATGCTTTGAATAATGGAACAGTAACATTAGAAAGAGTAGATTTTACAGATCCGACAGAAGAAGGTACTGGACTTGCTGATTGTACTTGGACTTCTATAGTCTGGACAAGTTCTTCTGATATTACAGAAGAAGAAAACGAAGCTGCAGTTGCTGCTGCTGAAGTTAAGTATGAGCAAGCACTTAGAGATATCGAATCTAAAGATAAGCAATATGATAATCAATTGAAAATTTTAGATACTGAACATAATGCTTTGCAAACAGAATATGACAGTGTCAAAAGTGTTATTGAAAAAACTATTGAAAGGAATTTGAAACTCTATTCATAAAAATTCTAATAAAATGTCAAAATTTATAATAATAAGTGAAGTGTATATAAGGAGAAAACAATGGACAAATTTAAAATTAGTCAGTTAAGGGATTATTTCCTAAAGACAAATGATACTAACGTGAGTTACAAAGATTTGTCAAAGGAAGATTTGCTAAGTCTTGCAATATTATCAATTTTTGATAAAAAAGGTGAGACTGTAAAAGGTGCAAATTATTCTTATGAGCGACCTGACGGTGTAATTGATGAAAATGAGCTTAAGATAACTCAAAAAGAGTATGAAAAGGCTATAAAACAAATTTATAAACAATTAAAAAAAGAAACAGACAATGAAATTTCAGCCCTAAAGATGCCATCATATCAGGAGTTACAAGCAATGATGGCAAATGATAATAAAATTGATTTTGATGAATTAAAAATGTTTGCAATAAACGGTATGATTAGAAAACAGGGCCTTGAAAAGCCTGAGCCTGTTCTTATTCCGGATAAAACCGGTAATAATACATTGTCAGATGATGAAAAAATGGAATTTATTAATGATGCAATGATTAACCATGAAGATGATATTTATCGTATTCAAGGCATGGTCGAAGCTGCAGAACAAAAAGGAGAAAAATTTTCATTACCCGCTCCTGCTCAGTTGCAGACTTCTCAAAATTTGATTGATAATTTCACACCGGATAATGATGTTGCGTTTAATTTACAAGATGGGTTTGATGGAAAACAATTTAATGAAAACGGTCAAATGCTCACGAGAATAAATAATCACGCTGGATTTTATGAAAAATATAAATATTATTCACCAGATGATAAAAACTATTCTGAGATGATGCGATATAAAGGCAACGGTTATAAAGCCGAATATTGGCGAGTAGAAAACCTAAAAGATATAAATGGACAAACTTTTAAAGGTAAAGTCCAATACATATTGGATGAAAACGAAAAAATTTACAAAATTGTTTTGCCTCCAAATGCTGTAAAAGATCAGGCTGTGGAAGATTTTAATGACTATAAGCTTTATGAAAGAGTTCTAAAATATGACTCTGAGCTTGGTGATATGGAATAATAGCTCTAGTTATTTTTTCTTGGCTTATTAGAATGTTTACGGTTATTATTTTGAGGCTTTCTTGGCTGATGTGAATGAGCGTAAGATGTCTGAACACGTTTTACGCTATACACATCAGGGATAGATTGTATGCTGTTGATAACTTTTTTGAGGGTATCAACGTTGTTCAATTCCATTCCAAGTTCGATTATACCTATTTTGTTATTTTTTGATTTGACATTTGCATAGTTTATATTTGTATTGTTGTCAGATACTGCAGCAATAATATCTTTTAACAAGCCCATTTTTTCTGCTGTTTCAATTCTTATAGTTGTGCTATATGTCTTAGTTGTATGATCTCCAGACCATTTGATATCCATAAGCCTTTCTGGAGGAACATTTTCAAGAGTTTTGCAATCAATTCTATGAACTGAAACCCCTTTTGATCTTGTAACGACTCCGACAATCGGTTCTCCTGGTATTGGAGAACAGCACCTTGCAAAAGAATACATAAGTCCTTCAAGTCCTATGATATCTTTTTCTGATTTTTTACGCTTGCTTGTATGGAATGTTGTTTCAATCTGTTTCTTTTCAGGCTTTTTGAGTTTGTTAATTATTTTATTTAAAGTCGTCTCGCCATATCCAAGTGCAGCAAATAAATCATCTGCAGATTGATAATTCATAACGACAGCTACTTTATCAAACTCTCCAGATTTGACGTATTCATCAAATACAGCTTTAGTTAACTCATGTTCTAAGTTAGCTTTTCCGACTTCAATATGATCTTCTCTGTTATTTTTCTTGAACCATTGTTTGATTTTGGAAGAAGCCTGTTTGGTAACAACAAAATTCAGCCAGTCGAGTCTTGGTGCTTGTGTTTTAGAAGTAAGAATTTCTACAATATCACCGTTATTTAATTTAGTATCAAGCTGTGCAATTCTACCGTTTATAAGAGCTCCGATAGTTCTGTGTCCGACATCAGAGTGAATTCGGTATGCAAAATCAACTGGGGTAGCATTAATCGGTAAATCCAATACGTCACCGTTTGGAGTAAATGCAAAAACTTGATCTGAGAATAAATCTAATTTGACAGAATTGACATAGTCTTCAGCATTCGTCATATCCTTGTCATATTCAACCATTTTTCTCATCCAGCTGAATTGCATATCTGCTGGATTGTTAGCTTTTTGAGACCCTTTTTCTTTATATCTCCAGTGTGCAGCAACACCATATTCTGCCACTTCATGCATTTCCCAAGTGCGGATTTGAACTTCCAAAGGTTTTGATCTCGGTCCGATTACTGATGTGTGCAAAGATTGATACATATTTCCTTTAGGCATCGCAATGTAATCTTTGAATCTTCCCGGAATTGGTTTAAATTGTGAGTGTATAAGCCCCAATACTTCATAGCATTCTTTTTCAGTATCAACAATTACTCTGACTGCTGTAATATCATATAGATCGTGAAATGCGATATTGAGTCGTTTCATTTTGCTGTAAATGCTGTAATAATGCTTTGCACGTCCTGTAATTTGTGCGTTAATTCCGCTTTTTTTAACGTCTTGAGATATCTTGTCTATCAAAAGTTGAACAGTCATTTCACGTTCTGCTTTAGTTTGCGATACAAGTTGTGCTATTTCAAAATATTTATCAGGCTC
The DNA here is from genome assembly GCA_944325615.1 of Candidatus Gastranaerophilales bacterium. Taxonomy (GTDB): domain Bacteria; phylum Cyanobacteriota; class Vampirovibrionia; order Gastranaerophilales; family Gastranaerophilaceae; genus Scatenecus. The sequence goes on from CALVAU010000021.1 coordinate 25,479, forward strand.
AAGATATCTTAGAGCTAAATCTTCAAGTTCAGCTTTAATTTTCCCGATACCGAGTCGATTTGCAAGTGGTGCAAAAATATCTAGTGTTTCGCGGGCAATTTTTTGTTGTTTTGGTGCGGCCATAAAATTTAGAGTCCGCATATTGTGCAGTCTGTCTGCAAGTTTCAGAAAGATTACTCTGATATCATTAGCCATTGCAATGAACAATCTTCTGAAATTTTCGGCTTGTCGTTCTTCTTTAGATTTAAACTGTAATTTGCTGAGTTTTGTAACCCCTTGTACAAGGTTTAATACATCATCACCAAAAAGTTCTTTGATTTCTTCGGGCTTTGTGTCTGTATCTTCAAGTATATCGTGCAAAAAAGCCGCTATAAGAGTGTGAGTATCTACTTTTAAATCAACAAGAATTTTTGCAACTTCAACTGGGTGTATAATATAAGGCTCTTCTGAAATTCTATATTGACCTTCATGAAGTCTTTTAGCAAAAAGATAAGCTTTTTCAATTTGCTGAATATCTTCTTCTTCTCGATTTTGTGCTATTAGTTTTTCTTTTATTTCATCAAATAACGGTTTTTCAGACATAATACATTTATAATACAGATTTTATTTCTTTTTTTCAAGTAAAATCAATCAAATTCATCTATTTGTGCTAGCATAATATAAGGTATTTGAAAAATGATAAAAGAAACAAAAGACGGGTATTTGTTAAATCTGAAAATTTCTCCAAACTCATCAAAAAATGAGCTTTTACACACAGCAGAGGGGCTAAAGGCAAAAATTACTGCTCAGCCAATTGATGGTAAAGCGAATAAGGCTTTGATAGAGTACCTTTCAAAGTTTTTTAAAATACCTAAATCTTTTTTTAAAATTGTGAAAGGTGAAACATCAAAGGATAAAACGATTTTAATTACGCTAAAAGATGAGGAAAAGTTACAAAAGTTAATAGAATTTTTGAAAAATGGCAATTAATTTTTTCAGGCATTTTAATTAATTCAAAGCAACTTAAGGAGATAAAAATGCAAATAAACAGTATTAATACAACTTATTCACCTGCAAAAACAAATTTTTGTGCAAGAATTCCTTTGAATATTGAAAATAAAGTTTTGGCTGAGGCTGTTGAATACGGTACAGAAGGCCTTAAAAAAGCAAGAGCGCAGATAGCAAAAGTTCAATCTTGGGGACACCCAGAATCTAATATCGAAATGGCATTCAATCCAAAGAATGAAAAATTGAACTTGGGACTGAGTAATTTTTCTATGTCCAAGTATTATGGAGCACCTCTTAGCAATGGGGAAAAAAATGTATATGATACTTTTATGTCATTAAATAAAAGTGATATTTTAAATGCTGAAAAACAGATTTTAGAAGAAGTTGAATTCAGTAAACTTGATTTAATTAAAAAAGCTTGCGATAATCCTCAATTGATGAAAAAGCTTACTGGCAAAGTAAATCCATCAGATAAAGATTTGGCTGCAGCAATTAACAAATTATCTGAAGAGGAAATAATTAATTTGCGTTTTAACTTAGATAATCCGTCAAGATTTTCACAAGGTCCGATTTTGGATATCGACGTGTAGGACTTGAAATTAATAATTATTCTTGATAGATTTATTTTGAAGGAAATTTTATGAAATATATATCAGATTTAAAAATTCATCATTCTCATCATCATAGTTTCCTGAGATAGGCTATGAATTGATGTATTACGCACGATGTTTTTTTAATCAGTTCAATTCTAAGAAAAGCCTTTCTCAGGATATAGTTGCGTGAAAAATTTCAAACTTGATTGAGGCAAAAATTTTTAGAATTGGAGTAAAAAGAAATGACTATAACAAATATAATATCAGCAATAGGAAATACAAGCAGCATTTACCCTTTGATCTTAAGAGATTGTGGTGTCGAAATCCCGTCAAAGGTCTATTTGACTTATCAGGAAAATAAAAATGATAAAGATGTTGCTTTTCTTGCAACTAGAGAAAGAATTGTTGATGAATATTCTACATCTGCCGTTTGGCTTTTTGGAATTCCTTTGGTTGAAAAGTTTATTGATAAATTTATTATCAGGAAAAAAGGGCTTAATTCTAATGTTAATCTTAAGCTCTTCAAAGAAACTAATTTTCAGGGGATAGAGTATAATATAAAAGCTTTTGAAGAAAAACTTCAAAAAGGAAAAATCTCAGAAAATCTTCAAGAAAAACTGAAAAATGCAATTGATGATTTGAAAAAAGTAAAAGATAATAAAGCTTTGTATGAAAAGCTATTGTCTGTTAAATTTTTGGCATCGACAATAATTCCGATAGCACTAATGGGCTTTGTGATTCCGAAATTGGTATTTGCAATGACTGCCAAAACTAAGGCTTTGAAATCAGAAAAAGCAAAACAGCAAAATAAAGAAAATCAAAAAATGCAATCTGCGCAAATTCCTTTTGGGAAAAAAGATGTTTTTGAAAAGTTCTCCTTAAATAATAAAAAAGCTCCGACTTTTACTGGTAACTTTTCTTCTACGGTTGCTAACTTAACAACATATCAAAAAATGGCGACTATTGATGGCGGTTATGCCGTAGGTCGTGTTGCTACATCAAGAAAGAAAAATGAAGCTGTTGATTTGACTTTCAAAATGCTTGGTATGATGTTTTTAAATTATGTTGCACCAAAATATATCGAAAAAATACTCGATGGTGCAGCAAATAAAGCTTTAAATCTTGATGTTAAACTCGATCCGATTATGTTAGCTGATGAGGATTTCTTAAATCAGATCGCGACAAAATCATTAAAATTGCCGAATGGTGATGATGGCGTATCTCTTTTAAAATTCATAGATGAAAATCCTGAGGCATTGTTCAGCAAATATGTTTCAAAGTTTGAAAAGGTAAAAAT
>CALVAU010000022.1 GCA_944325615.1 Candidatus Gastranaerophilales bacterium
ATTCATATACTACTAAAACAAACTTTTTTGTTCGTTTATATCAATATCTTTATACCCTAGGTGTCTGTAAGTTGCAGGCGAAACTTTTCTTCCGCGCGGGGTTCTTTGTAAAAGTCCTGCCTGCAGAAGATAAGGCTCGCACACATCTTCAATTGTCCTTACATCTTCACCTATTGCCGCTGCGATAGTTTCCACCCCGACTGGACCTCCGTCATATTTTTCAATAATCAATTTCAACAGATTTCTGTCAGTACTGTCAAGGCCGTAGTTATCTATTTTCAAGATGTCTAAAGCTTCATTTGCAACATCTTCTGTAATTTTTCCGTCATGTTTTACTAGCGCAAAGTCGCTTACTCTTTTTACAAGTCTGTTTGCTATACGAGGAGTGCCTCTTGAGCGTCTTGCAATAGCGTGTGCACCTTCATTTGAAATCTCAATCTCTACAATACCTGCTGTTCTTGTGATTACTTGAGCAAGTTCATCTTCTGTATAAAATTCAAGTCTGTGGATTATACCAAATCTGTCTCTTAGAGGCCCTGATAATTCTCCGGCTTTAGTTGTCGCTCCAATAAGTGTAAATTTTGGCAATGGTACTCGAAGGGTTTTTACGGTCTGACTTTTTCCTGTTGTCATATCAAGGAAAAAATCTTCCATTGCAGGGTATAAAATTTCTTCTGCAACTTTATTCAATCTGTGGATTTCATCAATAAAAAGAATTTCTCCGCCTTTAAGGGACATTAAAATACCAATAATATCTCTTGGACGTTCTAGGGCAGGCGCTGAGGTAATTCTTATATTTACTCCCATTTGCTCCGCAATTACTCCTGCTAAGGTAGTTTTACCAAGCCCGGGAGGTCCGTAAAATAAAAGGTGATCAAGCGGCTGCTCACGCTTTTTTGCAGCTGCTATTGTAATTTTTAAAGTTTCTTTTAGAGCGCTTTGTCCGATATAAGTATCAAAAGATTTCGGTCTAATTGAATTTTCAAAGTTTTTGTCGCATTCGATACTTTCTGCTTTAATTACAGGATTTTTGTGCTCTTTATGATGATTTAGTTTAAAATTATTGTCGTCTGAAATTATACTCATAACTTTTATCTTTGTTTGATACAAATTTTAAATAATTGTTTATTTCTTGATTTCATGATAGCATAAAATTAATGAATTAGTGAAATGTAAAGAAGGAGAGAGTATGAAAGTTTCAGAACGCTTAGAAAAAATTCCTCCGTATTTATTTGCGGAAATAGACAGAAAAATTGCAGAAGCTAAAGCAAAAGGAATTGATATAATAAGTTTAGGTATCGGAGATCCAGATACACCGACTTTAGCACCTGTTGTAGCTGAAATGCACAAAGCGATTGATAATCCTAAAAATCATGATTATCCTCCGTATAACGGTACTGAAAAATTCAGAAAAGCAGCTTGTGATTGGATGAAAAGAAGATTTAATGTTGATTTAAATCCTGATACTGAAATGCTTGCAAATATCGGATCAAAAGAAGCTATCGCTCATATTTTCTTCGCGTTTGTGGATAAAGGTGATTATACTCTTGTGCCGGATCCTGGGTATCCAGTATATAAAAATGCTACAATTTTTGCAGGCGGTACACCTTATTCAATGCCTTTGTTAGAAGAAAACGGATATCTTCCTGACTTTGATAAAATTCCTGAAGATATTGCTAAAAAAGCAAAGTTGATGTTTTTAAATTATCCGAATAATCCGACAAGTGCGGTTGCAGATTTGGATTTTTATAAAAAAGCAGTAGATTACTGTAAAAAATATGATATTTTGCTTTGTTCCGATATGGCATATTCAGAAATGACTTTTGACGGGTACAAGGCTCCGTCTGTGCTTCAAGTAGAAGGCGGAAAAGATGTCGCAATTGAGTTTTATTCACATTCAAAATCATATAATATGACAGGCTGGCGTGTCGGATTTGTATGCGGTAACGCTGATGCGGTAAAAGCTTTGGGTACTATTAAAAATAATATTGACAGTGGTACCTTTAAGGCTATTCAGGATGCTGCAACTGCAGCATTTACGGTGGATCAATCTTTGATTGCCAACTTAAATAAAATGTATCAGGAAAGACGCGATGCTGCTGAAAGTGGTTTTAGAGAACTAGGATGGGATATCAAACCTTCTAAAGCAACATTTTATTTATGGCTTCCTGTTCCGAAAGGTATGACTAGTGAAGAATTTGTAACTGAAATGCTTGAGAAAGCTCATGTTGTCGTTCCACCGGGAAATGGTTACGGTTCTTGCGGTGAAGGTTACTTTAGAGTAGCTTTGACAAAAGATGTTGATACAATAAAAGAATGTATCAGAAGAATGAAAGAAGCAGGAATAAGATATAATTAAGATTTCTTATAAAGTTGTTCAAACAAGGCTATAGTGGTATAATACTCATATGGAATGTCCAAAGTGCGGTTTAGAGATAGATGAAAAAACAACGGTGTGCCCTAATTGTAAGAAGGTACTCAAGGTTGTCTGTCCTATTTGTAAAACTATAAACAAAACAAATACTTGTAAAAAATGCGGTTATGTAATTGTTACCAAGTGTAATAAATGCGGTAAGGTTAATCAAACCGTAGATAAAAAGTGTAAGAAATGCGGATTTTCACTTGAAGAAAGTGTTATTCTGAATGAGGCTAATACTGATAATTTTGCCTTGATGACAATTGATTTTCCTAATGTAAATGAGCTTAGGACTTTACTAGGCTCTGTGCAATTATTGAATAAATTTAAGGTAAAGCTTGATAACATAATTTTAAATATTGCAAAATCTGCAGGTGTAAGACGACAGGTTTTGAATAATACATATATCATTCGTTTTGACAAAGATTATACCTTTAACAGCAGCGTAAATACTGCAATTAATGCTGCTGTAAGTATTCTTACAGAAATTACTAAAATGAATTACAAACTCACAAATAAGAAGAATGCAACTGTGAGATGTAATATGTTTCTGTTGAAAAGAAGCGTAAATGATAACCCTTATGATATTAAATCAGGCTTTAATATCAGCATGGTAAAACAAAGTGATAACTTAAAGCAAAAAGTCTTAAATACGTTTCAAGTCATTGCTGATAACTTTGTGAATGATGCGCTTGATCAGTCTTTCAGATCAAGTCCGTTAAATTCCGTTATGATTAAAGATCAAATGGTTATGTTTCATGAAATAGAAGTGAATAGCCATATAAAGATTAATTATGAAGATTTAGAAGATAAGCCTGATGAAGAAGTTGAAATTCCAAACTTTGTTCAAAATATGCTTGTAGAACAGGATAAACTTGATGGTGAAGCCTTAAGTAAGCTTGAAAGCCCGACTGATCCTGATGCAATTTATGATATTGAGACAATACATTTCAATGAAATTAAATGCGACTTTATTAGAACAGAAAATATTGATGTCTTTTATCATGTTGTAAATAAATTGTCAGAACACCCTTATGGTATATGTGCAATTAAAACACCGCCTTTGTATGTGCCATATTCTTTAAAAATAATTTCAACTATCGAAGAATTGAATATTTATAAAAATATCATAAGTGTAACTTGCTATGATGAAATGAAATATTCACCATATTCTTTCTTTAGAGAATTAGTCGCTGCGATTTTTGAATTTACGGTATCTCAAAAATTGTTTAATACAAATGACTTTTCAATGTTCCGCTCAATTGACCCTGAGGGTATGATTAAGGATTTGATTACACTATCTGAGCGTCCAAATCCGGGTACTGAAGATACCAGATTTAAGTATTATGACTTGTTCTTCACATTGATGAACGCTATACCTGATACTTTAATCTTTATCGAAAATTTTGATAAAATTGATTCAAGCTCATATAGTGTAATGAAGTTCTTATTTGAACAGTTTGAGCGTCTCAAAATTAGTTATTTAATATCTTATGATAAAGATTTTTCACTTCACCGTGATACATATTCTTTGATGACAAAACCTTATTACACTGAAATTGCATTGAAACCTACTTCATTTGAAAGAATGATTGAGGAAAATAAAGAATATTACAAAGATATTATGGATAGCTTCTATTTCCACCGTATTGCAAAATATTCTTACGGTAGTATTTTGTTCCTTGATATTGCAATTCAATATTTGATTGAAAGTGGAGTATATGAAGCCGATGAAAATGGTATTAAACTTATAAATCCAAAAACACTAATAATTCCGTCAAGTTTGAGCAAATTGATGAAGCGAAGATTAAATTTGCTAGAAGATGATGAAGAAGCTATTAAGTTTTTGGCAACATGTGTACTTTTAGGCACTCGAGTAGATCAGCAAACCATAAAGAGTCTTGAGTATAATAATATTGATGATATTATTCAAAGACTCTCTGATATGGGATATGTTTATTTCTGGAATAACTGTATGTATTTCCCAAATTACAATCTTTTAAGAGATAGTATTTTAGCTGTTCTAAATCCTGACTTACTTAAAGCCATAGCAAAAGATTTGTTCGAAAAAGTCTTTGTAAATAATATGCCAAGTCCAACAAAAGCTTATTTATATGGACTGTTAGAAGATCAAAAAGCAGAGTTTTTGGAATGGGAAAATCTTGCTAAAATAAATATGTCTATGGGTGATTTTAGTGCCTATATAAATTGTGCTGATAAAATAACAGAGCTTCTTGATAAAAATACTAATGAAGAAAAACAAGAAGAAATTGATCAATACAAGCTTGATTTATCAAAAAATGTTGCAAGTAATATATATGAATTTTTACCAAACAAAAATTCAAGAATAGCTGAGGCTACATTAAAAAGATTGGAAGAATCTAATGATAGTGAAAATGTAATTAATCTTTGTAATAGAATGATTCAAGGTTGTGTTGATAATGGGAATTATACTTATGCTTTAGAATTAACGCATAAAATATTATCTCGTCTTCCAAGCGGATCAATTGATCCATCTTCACCAGATTTTAATAAATATTTCTTCTTAATGTCTTTAATTCATATAGAAATATTGTTTAATATCGGAGCACTAGAAGATTGTCTTGATGTCGGATATAAAGTTTTGAGTGTCGTAAATCAATCAAATATTGATAAATTAAAACCTGATAATCTTTCTAAAGAAGAGTTCGTAAAAATTGTAATTGATGCAGTCGGATTTGTAGCTTTATCAAACGTTCTTCAGTTAAAAGGTAATGTTCAGGAATTTTTGAATATTGTAAAAGGTGATTTGCCAAATCTTCCGCCATCTTATGATATATTCAATGCACTTCAAAACTTCATAAGAGGGGAAAGAGGTACATATAGTCCGGTTATGGTATCTGAGCTTGATAAATTTTCAGGATCCCTTTTCCATATAATGGAAGCCTTTAATAAATACCTCAATGACAGCAATTCTTTTGCTGAAGAAATTTATGCTGCTAAAAGGCTTGCTAGATACAATAAAGTTCATCAGCTCGAATACTTCTGCGATTTATTAATAGGATATGCATATATTAATCTTGAATCTTATGATAAAGCATCGCTTATTATATACAAAATAATAAGAGCAACAGGTGATAATGGTATGTCAAATCTTACATATCTTGCTTGGTACTTTATGAGTGAGATGAGTATAAGACAGGGTAGATATACAGTTGCCTATGGTATTGTCAATAATTCTCAAATACAATTGGAAAAAGCTGATAATTCAAATGAATATTTGACAATGTTATTTAAATATCAGATGTTTAAAATTCTTATGTATAAAGGTCAAGAGGATAAAGCCCAAATTTGTATAGCACAATGTAATTATTTATCCGATAAGTATAATATCAAATTTAAATTTGATACAGATCCATCTCATTATGTGCCACTTGTCGATCCCGATGATGAGTCTAATTGGGGCGGAACATCTTCAGTAAGCTCAAGTCCGAGTGTGGGACCTGTAAAGACATCTGATAATAAAGAAAGTGAGGAATAATGAAAGTTCTTTTTGCAGCAGCAGAAGTAGCACCTTTTTCAAAAGCTGGAGGACTCGCAGATGTTGTAGGAAGTCTTCCTAAGTACTTGGAGAAAGATGCCGAAATTGCTATTTTTACCCCGTTGCATGGATGTATTGATCAAAAAAAATATAAAATAAAAGAACTTGAAAATTCTGAAATGTGGCTTACCTTTGGCCGAAACGGTCATAAATTCAGACTATTTATGACTCAATTACCGGGGACAAAGATAAACGTGTTTTTTGTCCATAACGATTGGTATTTTTCTTGTTTTCAAGAGGTATATCCAAAGTGGCTTGATCCGCAGTATGAGCATGAAAG
>CALVAU010000023.1 GCA_944325615.1 Candidatus Gastranaerophilales bacterium
TCTGAATTTAGATATGGTGAATTTTCAAGATCAGTTTATTTCCCTATGGAAATTGATGTCGAAAAAACAAATGCAAAATTAGAACATGGTATTTTGAAAATCACAGCACCTAAATTGGAAGCTGAAAAAACTCATAATAAAAAATTGACTGTTGAATAATTATTCTACACATTAATAAAAAAGAGGATGTCAAAATAATGACATTCTCTTTTTTTTATTCAATTAATCTTCAGGCTCATCCTGTGTTTCATGCTTATGATCATGACACTGCAAGGAAGCATCCAACTTATTCAGCAAATCTTTATAATGGTACTGCATTGCATGCTCTGCTTTTTCATGCAAATTATCCACATGCGTATGCATAGCTATTTCCAAATTTGCAAGAGATATATTGTATTCATAAAGCATTTCTGCATATTGTATTTTAGAATTGTTATAATCTTCTCTGGCTTTCTGATATGCTATATAATCAGTTTCATGTTTTTCGTATGCTGCATCGACCAGCTCAAAATTTTCTAAAGCTGTAATCAACTTTTCTTCAGAAGATTTTACCTGTTTTTCGGATCTCAACATATTCAAATACGCTTTTTTTACCTCAAAATAAAGGTCTTGTCTGAATTTATCTATATCATTCGAAGCTAAATTTACCTCAGCTTGAGCTTTATCTATTTCATGTTTTAACTGTTTGACATTTACATTTGAAGTTAAATTAACATACATGCTTATACTGCTATTAGTATATTCTCTTGTATTATTAAACCCATAGCCGACATTGCCTGTCAAATCGGGGAAATATTGTCGTTTTACATATTGCAAAGATTGTTTCATTGCTGATAGCGTGGCATCAAGCACCCACAAATCAGGACTGTTTTTTTCAGCAATTGAGTATGATTCACTCATTTTATAAGGAAATTTTTTAAATTTTGAAGTCGAATTTTTTTCGATTTTTGACTTTAATACAACTTCCACTATATTTTTATCTGTATTATCCCTACTTGCGTTAGTTTGGACTTGGGGCATATATACATCATTAAAATTGAAAGTATCAGTTTTTTTAATAGAAAAATTCGGAGCAGGTGCAATATATAGCGAATTACCCAAATCAGCCAGAGCCAAATCATAATTATTATTCGCATCCAATAATGTCATTTTAGCTTGCTGCAAATATATTTGAGCATTGGTTAAATCAATCATATACTTTTTGTCTTTAGCAGAAAGTTTCTTTGCCCTGTCATAGTTATGTTGGTTGATGTATAAATTATTTTTAGCAATTTCAACCATTGCCTCAGCTCTCAACAAAGCATTATATTTCATTTTCACGTCAAAAATTGTATTACATATACTGTCTAAAAATTCATATTCAGCAGCTAATTTGTAAAATCTTTCCATTCTTATTAAAGAATTTGCTTTTCCGAAATTCCATAATAACTGACTTAAATAAACACTTACCTGCGGCAGTTCTCTATTTGATGAGCCGTTGTAGTTTTTATTTGAATTATAATCCTGATAAATACCGACATCATAGCCAAATCCCGGGAAATATACAGATTTTGCAATGCCTACATTACTTACGGCAATTTGCAAATTATAAGCTTTACCTTTTATAATTGGGCTGTTGTTTATGGCTACACTGACACATTCATCCATTGATAAATTATCACCCTCTTTAACTTCAGGTTCTTCAATTGCATAAACTCTGCCGCATAATAACACTATTATTAAAACTATTAAAATTTTACGCATATAATTATTAGCAATTATAAAAAAGTTATATAAATTTATCAACCTTATTTACAATTTTGAATTCATATCCATTAATAAATAATAAATTTTGTACAAAATTTACAATTACCTTATTACTATTTAATTCTTTTTAATGAAGATAAGAAATTATTATGTTCTACATCCCCATCAACAGTTGTCAAAAATACTTGACAATCTTTTTCATCGGCATTTATATCTGGCAATTGTGACAATTCTGCAGAATAATAATTACTGTCATTTCTACTGCTCAAAGGTACACGATTTGCAAGACTGTTTAATGAGAAATTACGCAAAGCTCCTGCAAAACCTTTTTTAGCATTACTCATCTTAGTATAAATTCTCAATGTAGCATCTCTTGTTTCCAAATTAAATCTTCCGACAACAAAAGCGCTTAATTGATCTGCTTGAGATTTTATATTAATTCTTTCTACAACATTATCTTTCAATCTCAATTCACCGGTTATTTTATCAAATTTTCCTTCCGGAATATTCACCAAATCAGAAAAAGTAGAAGGACTAATCATTGCAAGTGGGTTTCTAAATAGTGAAGCAAATTTTAGAATATATTCAACTAAACCGACTTTTTGAATTGTTCCGTCTTTTACAACAAATTTTATTAATCCATTCAATTTCAAAGAATCATCTGTATTAAGTTCAATAAGACCACTTGCTTTACCAGTAATTTCACGTTTCAAAGCAAGCAATGAAGTAGCCATAATATCACTATTTACATCTTTGATACCCAATTTTATAGAATACAAATGATTTTTCAAATCACATTCTATTTTGGTAGAAGAAATACCTTCTGCAATATCAAACCTATTTGAATTTACTCTCAATACACAATTTTTATCCAAAGTAAGGTTTGCAAAAATATTTCCGAAGTTTATATCTTTATAAGAACCTTTTACAACATTCAATATACAACGATTAATTACAAGCAAGCCAGGGTTTAAAATAGGCGCTGTATCATCATTGTCTAATTGTTCATCAGTTTTAGAATCGATTTCTTCAGTTACAGCAAATTCACCCTTTTGTACCTGAGTTGAAGCAGTCTGACTATTGAATGATTTCAAAATTCTTTCAATATCTATATCATCAATTTTCAAATTAATATCATTTACAATAATAGGAAAAGCCAATTCGTTCTTAATATCACCTGATACATCATAGGCTGTTCTTCTATACTTGCCCTTAGCACTTAATAGAATAGATGAATTATTGGTTTTTAGGGAAGCTTCTTTGATAAATAATCTTTGTGCAGGAATTCGCATTCCTTGAATTTTCATATCACCTTGAATTGTAGGAACTTTTCCAGTATTTATGTAATGAAGATTTCCTGCAATTGTTCCGCGTTTAAAGACTTTTCCCTGCACAAAAAGGTTCAAGAACTCACTAGGCAAAGGTTTTGGAATTTCAAATCCCATATCCTTAATAATGCCTGCCATTGTTACATTACCTTTTACTGTCAATATAGGCTTTACTTTAGAACCTTTTTGAATATTTTCAGCTATATAATAATCAATTTTTTCAATATTAATATCGTTACCTTTAAAATGCATAACAGCATTTACTGCACGATCATATCCTGTCGGACTTAAAGACATTCCATCAATAAGAATATCCTGACCTTTTGCAAGCTTAAAGGCTGCAGTCAAATCCATTTTATCACCGAGAGCTTCGAATATAATTCTGCTTCCGCCTTTTCCAACGACTTCAAATGGATATCCGACTATTTTAGAAAGATGATTTACCGCAAATTCGTTAGTTATAGCAGCATTTGTAGTTACATTAGTTCTGGCGGTTGTAAAATAATCATAAATTCCGCCATTCATAACAACTGTATTTTCTTTACTTTTGCCATAATACCCTTTTACATCCTGCAAAAGAATATCTTTATTATTAATAACAGCCTTACCTTCATTCAAAGTCAATTTAAGATTATTCAACGGCAATAAAATACAAGAAAAATTATTTAAAGTAACAGTACCGTCAATTTTATTTTTTGTAATTACCAGTTTTGAATTAAAGCTGCCTTCCAAATCCTTAAATCCTGCAAGAAGCATACTGCCGTTGCTGATTATTAGATTTGATTCTACAATTTTAATTACATCTTTTATATTAAAATTGTTTGTAACAGCTTCAAGATAGTAATTTTTCTTATTATCAGCATAAGCATTGATAACAATTTTTGAACGGTTTATGAAGAATCTGAAATCTTTTACATTAATTTTGTTATCTTGTATATAAATGCAATTTCTATCAGCCGCTGTCAAATATATTTTTTTATTATTTTTTTCAAATTCTGTCTGCGATCTAAAGTGGATGTAATTTTTTTCATCCTGATTATTAATTTCTATATCCTGTCCGCGAAATCTTATAAATGTATCAGGCTCTTGCTTAAATGTTATCAAACAGTCTTTAACAAACATTTTTGCACTGAAAATATCAATATTCCAATCAAATTCTTGCTGTTTCTTCTCTTCTTTTTTATCAGTCTGTCCAATTTCCAAAAGCTTGTTAACGTCTATAAAGATATAATCAGCACCAAGTTCTTTTATTACTATATGTTTTTTGAATATTTCAGAAAAATTTAATAAAATGCCAAAATTTTCTAAATCAACAATTTCATCACTGCCTTTTTTTAAAGTAATTTGTCCGACTCTAAAGCCTAAATTTGGATTCATAGAAGTTTCAAGTTTTGAATCTTTTACAACCAAATCAATCCCAGCATATTTCTTAGCGGCATTTGAGACAAATTCTGCAGCTTTAGGGCTTGAGACAACCTTTGGTAACACATTCAAATATACAACAAACGGCAATCCTGCAATCACAGCTGCTGATGCTAATACTATTGAAAATACTTTAACCTTTTTACCAATATTCATAATCTCTCCCGACAAAATTATATCATAAAAAAATTTCATGCTAAAATACTGTTATGAAAAAAATTATATTGTTATTTTTGTTATGTTTAATCATTAATAATTGCGCATTAGCAACAGAAGAAGTTGCCATGCAAAACTCTATGTCTGATGTTGAAGTTTACAGTGATGACAACAAATTCGGATTAAAGAATAAAAACGGTGAAATAATTACAGAAGCCGATTATCAAAAAATAATCAGATTAGGCGAGACATCATGGATTATCCAAAAGAAAAATAAATTTGGAATCATGGACTGTAATGGTAATTTTATAATTAAACCGAAATTCAGACACGCTGAAAGAGTTTTAGGAAAATTTGCAAAACTCGGTAATGATAATGACTATGGGATTTACGACGAAAACGGAAACATTGTTGTACAACCTGAATATGCAAGAATAGACCTGCTCTTTGGCGGAATGTTTTTAACATACAAAAACTACAAATACGGAATAGTTGATTTTGAAGGCAAACAGCTTATTGATAATAAATGTGATGATATTTATATGCCAAAGCCGAATATTATGAGAATTCAATATAATGGTAAATGGTATGAAATTGAGCAGGTATCGGCTGATACTTTAACTTTGCCTCAGGATATAAAAAACATTAAAGAAAATGAAAACTTTAAAATAACTGAAATTATTACAAATCCGATTCCTGCAACTGGATATTCCGTAGTTACAGCAACAGATTATTTTATTAAACTTTTCTCATCAATTTCGCCTGCCTATGAGCAAACTATTGATGAGTTAATGCTTTCAAAAGGTGCAGATACTGTATCTATTTTTATGAAAGCCAGCTGGATACCAAAATTTCCTGTAACTTACATTAAAAAATATTATATTAATGTAAGAACTCCAAATAATGGTCCATTAGCTGATGTAAAACAGAATTTAAAAAATCAAATCAGCGAATAATTTTAATATCAGAAAAAGGGGATATATGAAAAAGATAATATTTACACTTTTAAGTTTAATTTGTTTATCCAATATTTCATTTGCATACACAGCAGATCCGAATGTTTTAAATTCAATAAATGACAATCAAATAGTCGATTACAACCCAACAACTAAAATTTGGTCAAGAAATTTAGGACTAAAAGATTATGTTTTCACAAAACATATTTCTGTTGGCACCGGAAGTTTTTCTGAATATTTTTATAAAGATAAACAATATGATACAAATTCGACTTATGAATTTTTATACTACGGCAAACTCATTGGCTATAACGGACATTTGCTTAAATTTTTTGATTTAACATTTAACGGAGAAAAATTTGAAGCAAAAGAACTTACAAAGGAACAAGTGCAAGTATTATTTCCTGACATAAAAATCATTTTGGTATCAGAATTTAAAGATAATGAAATAACTATTGAATCTCCAATTTTCAGAAAACGAGCATATATGATACTGAATGACACGGATCAGGATTTTTATAAATACCAATTTGAATATTACATGTCAAATGACAGAGTATTCAAAGGAATTTTTGAAACAAGCTTTCCAAGAGTTTTTGTATATTCTCACTTCAAAAGCAGAAATGAAATGTTTCCTATTTTAAAAATAAATATCAAACCTGTAATTAAAGAAAAAGAAGATATTCAAGTTGAGGATTCTGAAGAAATAACCGAACCTGAAGCAAATTAAACTTTATTTATTAGGTTTTCACTGATAATTTTTGCAGCACAACCTACAAAATCTTCACAAGGACGCTCTTGATAATATTGTTCAGTTCTTTTAGACGGAATGGGAGAATCAGGACCTTCTTCAAGATTTAAAAGTTCTCTGCAAATAATTGTGCCGTTTTGTTGCTTGAATTTTTCTGCAAGTTCTTGTACAAGCTCATAATGTTTTGCTTTAGCTTCATCATCATTAAAAGAAGTATAACCTTTTAATAGTCCCGCTATCATAAACATAGCACTTACGGCACCGCAGACTTCTCTCAAACGCCCCATGCCGCCTCCGAATGAAGAAGAAAGTTTTACAGCAGTATCAAAATCCATCCCTATATCATCACAAAACGCACAAAACGTTGATTGTGCACAGTTATACCCTTTTCTGAATAATTCTCTTGCTTTTTTTTCTTTCTCATTCATAGCTATATAATACATCAAAAAGATTAATAAAAAGAGCCCTGAAACAGAGCTCGTTGGAATTAAGAATAGCTGGAAGTATGAAAAAGATTTAATTATATTAAACTCTCATCCCCCTGATAAAACAATTAGCCACATGAGCAATATTTTTTATTTTTACGAAATCCTTTACCAAATCGATTTATTAGATTATAATTAACTTATGGAAAGAAAATTAGTAAAAATTCAAAATATTAATGTAGATACATTTACTTTTGATGAAGCTTTAGAATATGCTACAAAAGGGCAAGTTGTAACACTTAACCCCGAAATGATTGAGAACGCATCAAAAAACCCTGACTTTAGGACAATTTTAAACAATGCAGAATTAGTTATTCCCGATGGCATAGGGGTTCAATTGGGTCTAAAAATCCTTGGACACAGCGTCAGAAGAATTGCAGGTATTGAGTTTTCAAGAAAAATTATTGAAAAATTTTCAAATGAAGGGAAATCAATAGCTCTTATCGGAGCCAAACCTGAAGTAATTGAAGCGGCAGTTAATAATCTAAAAAAAGAAATACCTAATATTAATATTGCATATTATCATGACGGATATTTCAAAGATAACAATGAGATATTAAAAGAATTGGAAAATGCACATCCGTCATTAGTCCTCGCTGCACTAGGATCTCCTAAACAGGAAGAATTTAATTTTAACGGTAAAAAACTACTGCCGGATTGTCTTTTTATAGGTGTAGGCGGAAGTTTTGATGTATGGGCTGGTGCTGTTGAAAGAGCCCCTGAAATTTATCAAAAATTATGCATAGAATGGTTATATAGAACAATTAAAGAACCTAAAAGATTTAAAAGAATCTTTCCGACTCTGCCAATGTTCGTTCTAAAAGTGTTAAAAGAAAAAATAACAGGAGTGTAAAATGCTTAGTGAAATTGAAGTAGAAGAGCTTAAAAAATTAGCAAAAGAAAACAGACAAAATATAATAAAAATGGTGCATAATGCATCCTCAGGACATATTGGCGGTTCGTTATCTTCTGCCGATATATTAACCGTGCTTTTCCACAAATGTATGAAAAATGCTCCAAAATGGCATGAAGATGAAAACTTTGAGAAAAGAGATCGATTTATTCTTTCAAAAGGTCATGTTTCTCCTGCTTATTATTCAGTGCTTTCTCAAGTGGGTTATTTTGATAAAGAAGAACTGCTTACTTTTAGAAAATTCGGAAGCCGCCTTCAAGGACACCCGATGCCAGAATGTCCGGGAGTTGAGGTGGCAACAGGATCTTTAGGACAAGGATTATCAATAGCATGCGGAGTTGCAATCTCTCTAAAACTTGATAAAAATCCCGCAAACGTTTTTGTACTTCTCGGAGACGGAGAATTGCAGGAAGGAAATGTTTGGGAAGGTTTTATGAACGGAGCTCAGCATAATTTGGATAATCTTATTGCAATAATTGACAGAAATAATCTACAAATTGACGGGTGCACAGAAAAAATAAAAGCTCTCAACCCTCTTGATAAAAAGCTTAAAGCTTTCAATTGGGATGTAATTGAAATTGACGGACACGATATAAATGCTATTTATGAAGCTATAGAAAACGCAAAACAAAATAGTAAACCGACAGCTATAATTGCAAATACAATTAAAGGCAAAGGCGTCAGCTTTATGGAAAATAACGCTGGCTGGCATGGCAAAGCTACAAATGATGAAGAATTCAAAAAAGCTATGGAAGAACTTGCTTAAAAACAGGATATAATTATGATTTTTGATGAAATTAAAAATATAGATTTATACAATTTAGATAAAAAAGCTGTTAATTTTATAAGAAATTTAACTCCTGATATTGAATGCAAAAAACATATTATTGATGAAAATATTTACGCAAATGTTGAAGAATATTCAACAAAAGAGAGCGGATTTTTTGAAGCTCACAAAAAATACATAGATATCCAATTACTTCTCATGGGCGAAGAGGTTTTAGAATATACACCTCTTGACGGACTCAAAGTTAAAGAAGATTATAATACGGAAAAAGATATCGCCTTTTATTTTGACGGGGATAAGCCAATTACCAAACTAAAATTGGAAAAAGGATTTTTTACTGTATTATATCCAACTGATGCACACAAACCACAATTGAAGTTCAGCTCACCACAAAAAGTCAAAAAAGTAGTTGTAAAGATTAAAATCAATTAATTACAGATTTCTTTTTTTGAAATTTTCAACTTGTTTAGCTTCTTCGTGGTTTATTCCGAGCTGAGGCTCTACAATTTTTCGCATAATTACATTTTCAACAAACATATCAATTGGCTTGATTAACAGACCAAGTGCAATAAATCCGCCTAAAGTTTTCTTCATTTTTACTTTAAAGATTTGGGAATCACCATAGCTTTTTATAACATCTTTTATTGCATAGTCTTTTGCATATTGTTTGAAATTTGGGTCTTTAAGATATTTTTCTTTTAATCCTTTAAATTCTTTAAACAATTTTTCTGATAGCTTTGTAGGACGAGTGTTTTCATCAGATGCCAATGCAGCTCTGATTTCAAACATATCATCTATTCTTTTATTTACATAATCATGAATAATCTCTCGTTTGTTAAGACCTTCTTTTCCCATTTCTTCAGGGTGTCTGCTTCCGAAAATCAAATTGAAAAATCTTTTAAGAACGTTTTTATTTTCATGTTCTCTTGTTTTATTATCAATAAAATTGTCTAATGAAGTTTTGAATTCTTCTTTAAATCCATCTTTATTATTAGCATATTTATAAAGTTTTCTTCTTGACATGAAATCTTGCAAAAATCTTGAAGCTTCTTCTTGAGATTGCAAAGATAATTTTGTATCACTTTTTCTAGCCATTACAGAAGCAATTTTCTGACCTGTATGAACAGCTACAATCGGAAAAATAACACTTGCAAAAGCTTGGAATATAGCTTGAGATAAACCTCTTCTTGCATTCGGATCATATGCCTCTTTATTATTTCTATATTTATCATAAATATCAGCCCCAAAATACATCATTGCAGGATACCACAACAATGTGCCCAATTTTGGAGCAATATCCATTACTGCAGCTCCAATATCATTTGTAAAAGCCAAACCTCTTATAGGCCATTTCATTAAAGGATCGTTATATGGACGTGTTTTTTTAGCCGTTTTTTCAAAAGCTAAATTAGCATTTGCATCTTTATTTTGCAAATTTTCTTTGAATGATACAGCTATGTAATTCGGGGTTAAATTAATCAATTTTAAGTTCTCCTACATGTTAATTCCATGCTGCAAATGGACTATTATTATAATATAAACTACGAACATAAACTATTTTGCTAGTAATAAAAGTAAATATTTATTAAGTTGCATAAAATAATAATAGTGATATACTAGACAGTAATTAATGGGGAGATATTTTATGATAGCAGTTATTGACACACTGAAGAAATTTTATGATAAACAAAATACTCAAAAACATATAGTTTTATTCATTTTAATAACTGTTTTTACAACTCTTTCAACTTTATATGATATAAAAACGGGTCAGCCTGATACTTGGAAACAAAACCCGTTTGATTGGACATTAAACATACTTATTGCAATATACAGCGTACAATTTTTACACGACTGCTTTAAAAATCCTGAAAATGCAATTCTTCCATTTTGGAGTAAGCTGGAAATAAAAGCAATTCCTGGGCAAATAATTTTAAGTATAATCTGGACTTTATACTTATTTATAATCTGTATATTAGCTTTAGTTTGGTATGTAACAACAAACGATTTGATATTACCGATTATCATGGCTGTTTTAGTAATTGGACTAATTCCTTATATCAATTACAGCTATATTAGATTTGCTCAAAATTTTTCACTTAAAAATACATTTTCTATAATCTCATTGATAAAAGATTTTAAAAACGAAATCAAGTCAACTATGTTGGTTTATTTACAATACATTATTGCATTTGCACTTTTATTTGCAGGTTATATTCTTCTATACTTTATAGCAAGTCTTGTTGGCATAGCTGAAATAATACCTATTGCAGAGAACTATTATTTATTTGATTTTGTAACGAGTGCATTTTTTGAATACTTTCTAAACTTACTGATTTTCTTTATGTTCCCTTATGCATTATTTAAAATTTTTATAATTTCACAACAACAACCAGAAGAAAAAAATGAAAACAATGATATAGAAGAAAAAAATGAAAATTCGTAACTTTTTATTACAATGATGTATAATATAAATTATTTTTTAATAAAATAAAAAGTATGAAGATTCAAAACATTTTTACCCCTATAACTTTTGCTCAAAAAAATGCAAAAAATATCGTAAAGTATAAATACTTAAATCCAATAGACTTTAGCGTAGAAACAGTAATTACGATAGATAAAACAACAGGCAAATGTATCCGCAGAGAAAAGTTTTCTCCGGAAAATCCATACATTGAGCCAAAAGTTGATCCAAATGAACTTTTAGAAGACTGCTTTGTAAAAGAAGAAAACAGTTCAAATAAAGCAAGTAAAAACGAAAATAATACACTTCCAGCAGTAATACAAAATGAAACTCGTAAACAAGAGGAAAAAGAGCCCATTCCAAAACCATCCCCAAAACATAAAATTGGGGATGAATTTATCGCTACATATCTAAAACCTGATCTTGTCAGCAAAGATATGCAAATAAAATATCGCTGGATTTCTGATGTTGAATTTGAGTTTGTAGAAATTAAATATTTTGATTAATATTTATTGTAGTGTATCTTTGATATATTATTTCTGTCAATAAATCTGTTTTTATTTTTTCTATAT
>CALVAU010000024.1 GCA_944325615.1 Candidatus Gastranaerophilales bacterium
GCAGAATTGGCTGTTTATACCTTCTTGCAAAACTATGATTTCTAATCGAAAAATTTTATTATCCTCGTAACCAGTTGAGTATTAATTAATAATAGCTGCTTTGGAGAATCTTCTCCGGACAGCAGTGCATTGAATTCATTTTAACGAAATAAGCTTGCGGAGTTTGATTTTATTTTGAAATATTTCCTAATATAATTTGGGGATATAAAACTGTTCCATAATATTCTCTCCCAATATGGTATATCTTCTCGTTCTTGCTGTTATTTTTTACGGCATATATCAATATGATTATTTTGCAAAGGGAAAAAATAAGTTTGAAATTTTTCTTTATCTGTTTGTCTTGTTGACGGCTATTTCAGCTTTTAAGTATAGAGTTGGTTCTGATATTTTATCTTATATGTCGGAGTTTGAAACTTATTTGCCGCTGGAACTGTTAAGTTTTGAGGATATGTTGGGAGATTCTCAGAGGCAGCCGGGATGGATTATCTTAATGTCAGCGTTAAAATCATTGTCCTGTGACTTTACGGCATTTCAAATTATTCAAGCAATCTTCTTGAATTTTGCAGTAGGACGGTTTATCTATCGGAACAGTAGCCATATTTTTACTGCCACATTATTCTATTTTGTGTTTTTGTATACAGAATTGAATTTTGAAGTCATGCGAGAATCGTTTGCCGTCGCGTTTTTCTTATTAGCTTTGGAGGCATATAAAACGAACTCTTGGATTAAATATTATATATTGATTCTATTCTCTTTGTCTTTCCACTTGTCGGCATTCTTTTTATTTGCTTTGCCTCTATTTAAACTTCTTCCAATGAATCAGAGGGCTATTTGGATTTATTGGGGCGTTTTGTTTGTGGTGTGCTTTTTTTTCTTACCCGTATTGCACGAAACACTGAGAGGAATAGAATTGTGGGGAGCCTTGGATGAGAAAGCTTCTTCATATTTGGATTCTAAGAAATATCAGGTTGAACTAACACTTTATTATCAAATAGTAAATTTCTTCGTTCTAAGTGTAGGTTATTGGATTACTATTGTTAACGGTTCTCATGCCAATGTCGGTAGATGGTTGTTGCAGGTGACACTTCTATATTTCCTTTTTTTGATGTTAAATATTGGAGTTCCTATTTTTTATCGTTTCAACAACTATATGCTGTTTCCTTATTTATTATTATTGTCTGATACACTTTATTTAGTGGTCAATAGACATTTTCTCAAACGTTGCCGTGCGTTTTGCTTAGTGTTATTATTGTTTTTCTTTATTTACCCACGTTTAGCCACTTATTTTGAACCTGCAAACTTTCGTGGAGTACCTGTTTATAGAAAATATTTCCCATATCATTCCATTTTTACTCAGGAGAAGGATTTACTGCGTGAACGCACATTTTAGTTTGTGTAAAATTGTAGTTCTCGGGAGGCCTATTTCGTGTATTAATTATGTATTTCTTAATATTTTTATTTGATGAATATATTGTATATAACGTCTTTTTATGAACAACGGTCTGCATCGGCTGCGATTAGGAATTCGGCTTGGGTTGATGGACTGATAGAAGCAGGATGTAATGTGACTGTCTTGACTGTAGAATGGCCTCAAGATTTGAAGTCACATTTTTTGATGGATAATAATAGAGCTCAAGTCTATCGTACATATTTGCCGGAGTTGGACGTACTGAAGGTAACCACGACCAAGATAAAAAAAAGTTCTTTTGCTAAATTGACTCCGATAAGGCATTTTTTTCGAGATCTTATTTTTTTTCCTGATATCTGTAGGCGTTGGCAAAATAAAGTGATTCTGCCAAAAGATATGGATTATGATGTCCTGATTTCATCTTCAGATTTTAAAAGTTCTCATTATGTAGCAAAAAAAGTAAAGGACCTTAAACCTAAACTCCCTTGGATCCAAATTTGGGGAGATCCTTGGAAAGATGATGTAGGCTTGAATTGGTTGAATAAAATTAGAGCAGCCGGGAAAGAAAAAAAAATGTTGAAAATGGCAGACAAGGTTGTCTACGTGTCTGCAATTACCAAGGAAAGGATGTCTATTGCTTATCCTCAGTTAAGTCACAAATTTTATTATCTTCCTCGCGGATATTATAAAAGTGTTTATAAAAGCGGTTCCTTTAATGGAAGCATCCACATTACTTATACGGGAGGAATGAGTATACGTTATAGAAATTCTTTGGCATTATTGGAATGTATTGAGGAGAGAAATAAAATTGAAAAGCTGAAGATTTATGTAGATTTTTATGGTTTTTTTGATGCTGAAACAAAAGAGCAGTTTGGAGCTTTTGATTGTTGTACTATGCATGCTGCTGTTGATTATGAAGCAATCTTGAAAATTTATCAGCAGAGTGATGCCTTGCTTTTTGTTGCAAATAAAGGAAATTCTTCTCAAATTCCTGGCAAACTTTTTGATTATATGGGGACCAATTTACCTATTATATGCTTGGTAGACAGCTTGGATACTGAAATTGCGAATTGGCTC
The DNA here is from genome assembly GCA_944325615.1 of Candidatus Gastranaerophilales bacterium. Classification (GTDB taxonomy): domain Bacteria; phylum Cyanobacteriota; class Vampirovibrionia; order Gastranaerophilales; family Gastranaerophilaceae; genus Scatenecus. Next base: position 2,486 of record CALVAU010000024.1, read on the forward strand.
CGTGGTTTCTCACGTTGTTTGTTAATTGAGAATTCTAATAAGGGTGTGCTAAATTCTATTGATAAAATATATTCTTTAGTGAATGAAAGATATGATGTCGTGAAGGATTTTTCACCTTATACAATAGCTAATCAATTATTATCTTTAATAGGATAATTGTTTAATGACTGTAAGCGTCCAATTTTGACGTCTTGCCCCCAAGCATAGAAAAGTCGATCTTCGCTGCTGTAATCAAAAACTAGTAAGTATGTATAGCAGCAGCGATTTTGAGCATCTGTTCATCCGTTACAAAGCGGAGGCGATGCCGCAAGGTGAGTCCATCCAGGACTTCTGTTTGAAAAACAAAGTACCCTACAATCTGTTTCACAAATGGT
>CALVAU010000025.1 GCA_944325615.1 Candidatus Gastranaerophilales bacterium
AAACACAACAAATGCTCCTTGCGTTTTGATAAAACCGTCGCCCTACTTTGTCCCGCAGGGCAAAAACATCTCTGTGATTTACTTCCCCAAATGGGATAAGGCGTATGATCGGCTGAAAAGGCAAACGCAAAATGTGCAAAAATTGTATTGAAATCTACTCAAACCGTGGTTCTATTGTCAAGTATGACATCTGCAGAATTCGAAACCAAAATAGAAAATATAAAGAAAAACTCAGCTGCTGAGAGTATTACTCCTAGAGAATTACTCAATGCATTAGGTTTTGAACGTAGAACAAAAAACAACTGCGCGTATGTGGATGCTTATTTAGAAAATAATAAGTTAGAAACATCTCCGTTCTATAATGATGTGTATATTGACTTTAAGATAAGCTTAAAACCAAAAGAAACAGCAACCACAAAATCTGAATCGGATCCCATTAAAAAATTGCATTTATTGAGATCGGCAACATCTAAACCAGAAACTGTATCACCAGATACTGATTTGGTTACAGCTATTACAAAAATGTTGTCCCATGGAGTTTGTAGTCTTCCCGTGGTGACAACACCGAAGGTAATAAAAGGATACATATCGTGGGAATCAATAGCTTATGTCTATTATCAAGGGAAAACACCCTCGAAGGTTAGTGAATGCATGAGGACTGATTTTGTCGTTTTATCTTCCGAAACTCCTATTTTAGATGCAATTAAATCCATAGATAAAAATGGGTTTATTTTGGTGAAAGATACACAAGAAACGCTTTGTGGCTCGGTTACAATTTTAGATATATGGGAAGAGTTAGGAAAAGTAACTGAACCATTTATGATTATTGAAGAAATTGAAAAAAACATAAGACATCTATTATCGAAATCATTCTTGCCCGAAGAGATTAAAAACATAATTGAAAGAACAAAGGAACAAAATAAGGTCTCGGAAGTCCAAGCGCAAAATAGTTGCAAAGATGACAGCTCAACTGTAAACTGTGATATATTGGACGACTTAACGTTCGGAGATTATATACGGATTATTGCAGATGAAACGAACTGGGAAAAAATTAACATCACTGCGAACAGGCAAGAGGTAATATTAACCTTAGAAAAAGTGCGTAACATCAGGAATAGTATTATGCATTTTGATCCCGATGGTTCAAATCCAGAGGATTACAAAATATTAAAACAGGCATCAAGATTTATTGCAAGGCTGCGTGAATTAAAGCATTAAAGAACTATTAGAATAACCTTTGTTTGCAAGCTTTGTGTAGCAGTGCCAAGTATTGTCTCATTGTAACTTTCTTTTCTGGTTGGGGTAATTCAATACCAAATAACACTTCCGCAAGCGCCGCCATCAAATAAACATAGCTACAAATCGGCAAAGGATTGCCTCCAGGGTGACAGGTTCTCTTTACTGGGAGGCTATATCTTAGCGTGTAATAACTCTGTTGTATTGACTCAAATATGTGGAGATCACGTTCTTCGCCACCATTACTGAAAGCCGAAATAGCGGCGTGAAGTTCGTAAAAATTGTGATATTTTGAGGTCAATAATATGAGCCCATCCAAAGTTATGCTTTTGAGCGCATCGGTTATAGCCAAGGCTTCTTTTATTCGGAATTTTCTCTTTGTTTTTGCTGTGTACTCGTGCTCATATGCAGGGTCGTCCAAATACAGATTGTAAATTTCAGTTCGCATATAACCGAGTTGAAAGAATCCCTTGCGTCTTAATAATTTTTCAGCTAACTTTTTTCTCATATTGTTAAAGCATATGAGATTCAAAATTTTCAAAGCCAATATTGACAAAAAGAACAGCCTTGATCCGTATAATGACCTTATTAAGGATTCTGCGAAGTTAACCCCTATTTTAAGCGATTTATTGACCAGAAACAAACCTTTAATTGGTGCATCAACAACGAAATGTGCGGCAAATACCCAGATCGATGCGCACCATATATTTCCCATGATGTTGTTCCCACCAGAGCATACACAAACTATTCTATTGCCGCAACCCGTCCACCAAGACCTACATAAATTACTTGCTCAGTGTAAATTTTGGCAATATCAAAAGGTGCTTTACGCCGAAAATCCGAATGTCCCTAAGAAAATTGCAAAAATTTTGTATAAACGTGTTGAAGAGTTATCATAGAATGCTGGATTTACAAATGTTTTATAATTCTGTCTGCATGTTCACAAGCAGACATTAGTCCATCATACCATAAGGCGACATTGTAGTGAGTCCCTTTTGCATATTCTAATATTTTTAATTTCTTTAACTTCTCAGGGCTTGTCGCTATCTCATACTTTGTTTTCCCTTTTTTATGCCTAAGGTTTGCCGCATCGAAGGATAAAGTGTATTGCACCGCTCTATTCCATTTATTGTTTTGTGCATACTCCATTGGATTTACTTCATTATTTTTGAAATCAATCACTACAACTTTTTTCTTATGTTTACTTTTTACCGTTAATGCTGAAAATACATTGTTTAAATGTATATCATTGAATCCATACCCAATAAAGAGTATCGCATCGGCTTCAAATACTAGACGGTCTAGCAGCGTGTAATACTGAAGAAAGGGTTCTTTTAAAAGTTGTTTTGTCTTGTCTAAACCCGCAATAATGGTGCTAGATAGAATTTGGTTCCCTTCTGGGGTATAGACTTTCGATCTACCATATGTTGCAGAGTATGATTCTAAAAAAGGCGCACAATTCCCGTCCTACGCCTGTACATTTGAATTTAACCACTGCCAAACCATCAAGGGCGTTGAGTTTGAGCGGTAGGCGCAACTTCTCAAGATAAGCAATTTTGGCAAGCTTCATTCCTGTGGAATGTAGCTTGTTTGTTTTGTTAGCTCGTGTTTTGCAAACGGCGATTTGCAGTATACTAAAAGTATGAAAAAGAAATTTTTGGAACCACCTTATCTATTTGATCTATTTTCGTTATATCCGAATATTCCGAAGGTTTACCGTTCGGATGATTTGGCAGAATTTAAAACCACGGGTAATGAAGCCGTTATTGCCGAAGTTATG
>CALVAU010000026.1 GCA_944325615.1 Candidatus Gastranaerophilales bacterium
CTATCAGTAAAAGATCATGAAGAAGTAGAATATTGGGATTTTGAATTAAGTGCTCAAGAGTTTATGGATACATATTTGAGTCCGTATTTTCAAAAGGTGGCGTCAGAAGAAAAAACTACTGATACTAAATATTCTAAAACTTATGCATTGCCTGATGGTACAACCTTTAAAGGTTGGATGTTTAAACATCAAAATCCAGCAAATCATGATATTACGACTTTTTATCAGATAACAATAGTTATAAATGGAGAACAGAAACCAAATCAATTAGGTAGGGATACATTTATATTCTACCTATTTCCAATAAAAAGTTATTTTTTCAATGGAGGTGCTGGAAATATTGCTAAAAATGTGCCTAGGGCTGGATTATATCCTGATGGTTATGGCTTTGATAGAGATAGATTGAAAAATGATACTTGGCGCGGCTGTAACAGAATAGGTGATGAAGAAGCTTCTGGAGCTAGTAACGGTTATAATTCTGCCGGTTCATTTTGCACAGCCCTAATCATGATGGATGGCTGGGAAATTGCTGACGATTACAAGTGGTAGGTTAATATAATTTAATAAAAAATTTATCCTGCGCAATTTTACATGTCAAAAATACTTTATAGATGTAAGGTAGTAAATTTGTAGGTGAGGTTATGCTTCCAAATTGGACATCAAGTGTAGATATGCTTGCAGATGCAGGAATTATAGATTTTGATGCATCAGCTTATATTATGGGTGCTCCTGCTCGTTTTGTCGGCAGTCCGCAATATCCGGTTTATAATATTCCGCCTCTTGCAATTCAGCCGCCAAAGCAGGATGAATACAGACCGACTATGCCTGACAGATCCATAGTAAAAAATCCTTTATGGAAAAAAGTTTTATTTGGTGGACTTGCTACTTTAGGAATTCTTGTTGGTGTTGCAAAAATCCGTAAAGCTCCTCAGTTTTTGAAAGATATCGGAGTAAAAGTTTCTGATTTCTTCAAAAATATGTTCAAAAAAACTCCGTAAAATAATTGGACTTATTTTTCCTTCTGTTATACAATAATAACAAAATAGTATATTTTAGTAACTAAAGGAAGAGTAAGACTATGCTTGCAAAAGACCTGCCAAAGTGCCCTGTTGAAACTACTTTGAAAATGATTGGAAAACGCTGGAAAATTATAATTTTAAGAGAGCTTTTGCCCGGTACAAAGCGTTTTGGAGAGCTTAAAAAGTCGGTAAGCGGGATATCACAAAAAGTTCTTACGGCAAATCTTCGCCAAATGGAAGAAGACGGGCTTGTAATAAGAGAAGTTTTTAATGAAGTGCCGCCAAGAGTTGATTATACTTTGACTGATGTTGGATACAGTCTAGCCTCTGTACTTGATTCTATGGCGGATTGGGGTGAAGGGTATAAAAAGTTCCTTAAACTTATAGAAAAACAAGAAAAATTATCACAAAAAGAGTCCGTTGATTAATGTTTAAAATTAATGTATAATCCTAAGATACAAAAGGTTTTGTTTATGAATACACTCTCAAAAAGTCAGGAAGATTATTTAGAAGAAATTTACAAGCAAGTTTTAAAAAACGGCTGTGCGAACGTAACTGATAATTCGATTGCTTTAAATGTCAAAAAAGCCTCCGTTACAGGTGCATTGAATGCGCTTGCGGATAAAAAACTTATCAATTATGAACCTTATTCAAAAATTACGATGACTAAAGAGGGTGAAAAGCTTGCAAAGGTTATTTTGGATAAGCACGAAAATTTATGTGATTTTTTTGAAAATATTTTGGGACTTTCAAGGGAAGAAGCTTCGGAAAATGCCTGCCAAATGGAGCATATTGTAAGTGAAAAGTTTTTTGAAAATTTCGTAAAGTTTTCTGATTTTGTCAGAGAATACAGCGACAAAAATCCTGAATTTATAAAAGGCTACAAAAATTTATTGTAAAACCTGTTCTTGACAGAAAAAGTTTTTTGTATTATTGTTAGTCATGCCTAACAATAAGTAAAGAGATTTGTCTAATGAAAATATTAACAGTTGCAAAATACATTGACCAGCCTGCTGTTTTGAGTAAACTACATTCATTTATGCCCCAAGTATTAGTTGGCACTGGTGCAGGAGTTTGGGGGTATGAGAGTTTTTACAAAAATAGAAATTCTGAACATAAAACTCAAAAAGCTTTTAAAAATGCAGTAACGATTTCAAGTGCTGTCGGAGCTTCTTATGTTGGAGCAAGAGGCTTGAAAGTGAGAAATAAAACTTTTTTTAAAGGGTTGTTGGATTATACGCCTTTGAAATCCGTATTGGAAAAGCAATCTTTAGTTATTGACAGTTTTCTGAAAAATAATGTTGTTGAGGATGAAAAGGTTGTAAGAACTTTGAAAAATGCCAAAAACAGACAATTCAAATTATCAGAGATTGAAATTTTGACTCAAAGTTTGCCTAAAAATAAGCAGGTAAAAGAATTATTGAATAAAATTTTGCCTGAACCTGAAAATCTTTCTTCAAAGGAAATTTTTTCAGAAATCAAAAGACTATCTTTGATTGGCCTAATTCCTGTTGCAGGTGGGGTTGCAGGTGGGGTTATGTCTGATTTGATAACGAATACACAAAGCAAAAAAAGTTTTGCAAATAAAATAAAAGAAGGTGTATATCAATATTTAGCAAATATTTTTTTGTGTAATGTCGGCGCAGGAGCTGCTTTGTATGCAAGTGAGAAAATGGTTCAAAATAAAATACTAAAACCTCTGACGCCATTAAAGAAATTAGGGGTTATTATGTCAGGGATTGCATTGACTGGAATTATGGGTGGAAGTATTATCGCGAATTTCATTTCCAAAAAAATCATAGATCCGTTGTTTGGTAAAAAGTATCAAAAAGAAGGTATTTACAGTGAAAGAAAACCTGAGCCTTTAGATATAGCTTTGCACGCAGACGATATAGCAACTGCCGGTGTTTTATCAGGGTTTAAGTGGATTGAACCGGCATTGCCTGTTATGTATTTTATATCAGGTTATCGTGCAGGGATCGGTTATCGTAATAATTTTGGAAAAAATACTAGCAAAAAATAATTTTTCAGGGTTTAATAGAATAGTAATTCAGCGTGGAGCATGCTGATATATTAAGATTAAATAATCAAATAAAGGAGAAAATAATATGCATTTACAACCGATAAGTAATACTACGCCTAATTTTCAGGCAAATCACTTGAGAAGTGTAAAAGTTCTCAGTGGAGCTCTTCAAGCAAAACAAGATGTTATTGATATTTATTCAATAAACAAAAGTGACAAAGATGTTATTCAAAAATTATTAAATAAAATAGATATGAAAGATCGTAGAGACGGATTTGCAGTAAAAGAGAAAAATACTGTTAATAATGCTATTAGACTTGTATTAAATAGAGCTTTGGGGTTGTCAAATGATAAAGATGGCGGTGTATATTTGGCTATAAAAAATAATAAAAAAGTAGCTGGTGTATTGGATTATACAATTAGTGAGGCACCTCTTTTAAAAAACCTTGTTGCTTGGCGAGGAAGTAACCAAGAAGCAGTTAGGGCAAATTTATTCAGTGAATTTTTGAAAAATGTAAATGATGCTAACCAAAAAGTTGAGTGGCATGATAGAGTGGATGTTTTTGCATATGCTGAACCTGAATCAAAAGGCAACAAATGGCTTAAAGAGAGTGGATTCCGAGCTCCTGCTCAAGAAAAAATAGTTAGAGAAAGATTGGAATTGGATGCAAACTTAATCCCAAGCAGTATCCATGAAAAAGATACTATAAGTCCAGATGTAAGAATTGTGCCAGATATCAAAAAAGAAAATGTAGAACTAAAAGATTTACAAATATAATTTTGAAAGGCTCTTTCGGATAACGAAAGAGCCTTTTTTATTGCATTAAACTGATATTTTTACTTTTAAAACTCATTATGCTATATTTAAATAAATAATAAAAAGAGGTTGGAAATGGCAGGAATTTTAAATATACAATTGGAACCTGTATTAGGTGATAAAGAAAAAAATTTAGAAAAAGTCAATGAATTAATTGAAAAATATTCTGATAAAAAATTAGATTTAGTGGTATTGCCTGAATTTTTCAGTACAGGTGTGCATCAGGAATCTTTTATAAATGCTCCAGAGGATGCAAATGGCGGAATTGTCATAAAAACATTAAGTGAAACAGCAAGAAAATATAAAACAAATATAGTTTGCGGAACTGTTATAGAAAAAGAAGATGACAAATTATACAATACATCTTTTGTGCTGAATAGAGAAGGACAAATTGTCGGAAAATACAGAAAAATTCATCTTTTCAAGTTCTTTGGCGGAAATGAGGCTTCATATATTACTCCAGGAAATCTTTCACCGCTTGTTGTAGAATTGGATTTTGCAAAAGTTGGAGTGAGTGTATGTTTTGATATAAAATATCCTATGTTATACAAAACTCTTATTAAAATGGGAGCTGAAATAATAGTATCTCCAAGTGCTTGGATAAAATTGACTTCATTAAGTGCAAAAGAAAAAGAAAATATGGAGTTATGCTGGCGTAGTTTGAATATAGCTCGTGCAGCTGAAAGTCTTGTATATTTTGTAACTTCAGATTTGTCGGGCAAACCTTCAAATGCACTCTATTCTGTTGGCAATTCTATGATTACAAATCCTATGGGAGTTGTAGAATCTCTTCAAGGCTTGAATGAAGGTGCTGATTATAAAGATATAGACTTGAATTTAGTCAGAGAATTAAAGCATTCTGTGCCTGTTGCTTTTATCGATTAATCGGCAAGAATATTATCTTTTGTAAAATAAGTTGCAAAAAAGGGTTGAAATTTTTCTTAAATAGTTCTATAATTCTAGAATAATGGAACTATAAAATTAAGAAAGGCAAAATGATGGATATTCAAGAAGCAGCTACAATATTTACTGCATTATCACAAGAGGTTAGGCTAAATATTTATAAATTACTTGTAGAAAATAGTCTTAATGGAATTTGTCCTTGTGATATCGCTGCAAAGCTTGATATACCAAGAAATACTTTATCTTTTCATCTTTCTTTGCTTACTCAGGCGGGGTTATGCTTGAAGACTAAACAAGGAAAAATGTATGTCTGCAAACCTAATTGTCAAAAAATTAAGGAGACTATGGAGTTTTTGCATAAAGACTGTGTTGCTTGTCATAACAAATAATATTTTCTGTTTTAGCGGTAAGAATATTTAGAAAGGACGATATTTTATGTTTAATTTTCTAACTGATTTTGCAAATCACATAACTTTAATGCTTGGAATTGACTTAGATTCTAGACTCGGTGGTGCTGTGAGTTTCTTTATAGAAGATTCTATAAAAATCTTTTTATTGATTTATATAATGATTTTCATAGTTTCATTATTTCGTTCTCAGTTAGATCCGCATAAAATAAAAAATTATCTTTCTGGCAAACGTTCAATAATCGGTTATGCTTTGGCTGTTTTTCTAGGAATTGTAACTCCATTTTGTTCATGCTCATCAATCCCCTTATTTATCGGTTTTATGGCAGCGGGAGTTCCATTTGGAATGGCAATGACTTTTTTAATTGCTTCTCCGTTAATAAGTGAGGTTGCTGCAGTACTTCTGCTAATAACTCCAAATGCAGGAGTTATAGGTGCTTTAGCTTATATAATCTGCGGAGTTGTTATCTCTATTTTAGGTGGATATCTTTGTGACAGACTGAATTTGCAAAGATTTAAGCGAGTAGAAGATGAAGCGGAAGATAATCACCATCATTGTCATGGCTCTTGTTGCAGCTGTCAAAAGGATAAAGTAAAATCTGTTGTAAAATACGCTAACGATTATGCGCTAAATACTTTAAAAGAAATTTCACCATATATTTTACTTGGATTGATTGTTGGAGCCGGCATGCACGGATATATTCCTCAAGAATTATTTGTTAAATATCTTGGTGAATCAAATCCTTTTGCTGTGATAATTGCAGCTTTTGCAGGTATCCCGATATATGCAAACCATAACAGTGTGTTGCCGATTGTCCAAGTACTTTTGATGAAGGGTGTACCAATAGGTACAACGCTCGTAATGCTTATGAGTATCACTGCAATTTCATTACCCGAAATGATTATGCTTCATAAAGTCCTAAGCTGGAAAATGCTTGGAATATTTGCAGGATATCTGTTCATTTCATTTATCATTGTTGGGTATATTATGAATTTTGTCTTACTTTAGGTATTCAGTAATATACGCTTTTGGATTTCCCAAAATGAACTGTACGTCATCAGGATCTTGGATGTATCTGTATGTTATTTCTTTATCTGAATTTTCTTTTTCAATAATCAAATGACCGTAATCTGCAATCCTACCAAGATAGCTTCTTCTAAGTCTTACAAGGTGAATTTTATTTAGTGGAACTGTTATTTCTTCAGTATTAAAGGCACCTTGTCTAATGTGAAGATTTGAGGTTGTGATAACTGCCCTGTCGGAAAAATATCGTAAAATCGGATAGATAATCGGCATAAGAACCAAAACTGCTATCAAAAATCCCCAAAAAGTTGGGATATTTACGTAAAAAATCCAAAAATAAGCGATGAAAATCGGAGAGAATACGATAGGCCAAAAAAGTGCCATATAGTGTTTTTTTATTTCATATACAACGATTTCATTTTCTTCATTTTGGTTTTCAGTTTCAATTTCATTTGATTGTTCAACGCTTGTAATAATATCAGTGTCCTCATAGACGGAAATTTTAGAAGGTTTATGTTCTTCTCTAATTTCATAGCTCTGATAATCATAAGAGTTAGAATCAGAATCAGAAACAGGTTCTTGGTCTCTTAAATCATGACCGCAGAACTTACAAAAATTATCGTAATCATTAACTTTTTTACCGCAATTTGGACAAAACATATCTCAATCCTTTTTTTTAAATTATTTTATCATATAATGTATATGCGGTCAATTACCACAGTTACAAAAAGGCAGGAAATATGGATAGAATTAATCTTTCAAAAGAAGAGTTATTGGAATTATATAATATGGATTTGGAAATGCTTTTGGAGTTGTCTTCGAAGTATTTAAAAGATGAGGTAGAATTTTGTTCATTAGTGAATGCAAGGAATGGGAAGTGTTCTCAAAATTGCAAATATTGTGCTCAAAGCTCTCATTATAGAACTGATATAGAAAGTTACCCGCTTGTGGATAAAGAGACTGTAAAAAAAGCGGCACTTGAGGCAAAAGAACATCAAGCATCAAGATTTGCGGTGGTAACTTCAGGCAAATCACCAGATGAAAGTGATGTTGACGGAATTATCGGACTGATTGAAGAGATAAATAAAATTGATGGGATAAGAAGTTGTGCTTCTATCGGTATTTTGACAGAAGAACAAGCAAAAAGACTTTCAGAATGCGGGCTAAAAAGATTTCACCATAATATAAATACCTCAAAATCATATTATCCTGAAGTTTGTACGACCCATACGTGGGAAGATCGTTTGAATACCTGCAAACTTGTAAAAAAATACGGAATGGAATTGTGCTGCGGTGTAATTTTAGGTATGGGTGAAAGTGTTGAGCAAAGAGTCGAAATGGCAATGGAATTAGCTGAAATTCAACCGGATTCAATTCCGATAAATATTCTTATGCCGATACCGCAGACTCCTTTTGAAAATTATCTTGATAAAATTGATGAAGAAAATATCTTAAGAACTCTTGCGATATTCAAAATAGCAAATCCTGATTCTATTTTACGATTTTGCGGCGGCAGAATGCGATTGAGTGAGAAAAATCAAATTAAAGCTTTAAAATCTTGTGTAGAAGGAATTTTAACAGGTAATTATCTGACAACAACGGGCAAATCACCTGATGAAGATTTAAAACTTGTTGAAAAATTGGGCAAGAAAGTTTATAAATTATAATTTATTAGCCATTTGACCAGTATCAATTTGATTATATTAAATATATAATTCAAATGTTTATTTCCGTGAAAATAAGAAGAAAAACTTCAGAGAGCAATATATTCAAATGAATTTTAATAAACCCAATAATAATTTCAATGACCGTGAAGCAAAGGTTTGTGAACTTCTAAGAAAAAATTATGAGCTGGATGAAATAGCAAGAATAATGCATGTGAGTTTGCATACTGTAAAATCGCATATAAATAAAATTAAAAGAATGAATTTAAATTAATAATATGCTATAATTCATAAAAACGGAGATTGAATAATGTATAGAATAGGTCTTGGGTATGATATTCATACACTTTGCGAGGGTAGAGATTTAATAGTAGGCGGAGTAAAAATTACTCACGAAAAAGGGCTGATGGGGCACTCTGATGCTGATGTATTAATTCATGCAATAATAGATGCTCTGCTTGGAGCTTTAGCTTTGAGCGATATCGGAACTCTATTTCCTGATACCGATAAAAAATATAAAGATATCGACAGTACAATTCTTTTGAAAAATGTATATGAAAAAATTCTTGAAAAGGATTATGAAATTGTAAATATCGACAGTAATATCATTGCACAAGAGCCTAAAATGATGCCTTATATTCCGAAAATGAGAGAAACGCTTGATAAGGTCCTCAAAATAGGACAGCATAACATAAGTATAAAGGCAAAAACTAATGAAAAAATGGATGCGGTCGGTGAAAAACTTGCAATAGAAGCCCATGCTGTAGTATTGTTAAGAAAAAGAAGAGGTGAATAATGAAAAAGATTTTGGTTTTGTTTATGGCAGTAATTCTTTCTGCAGGTACAGTTTTTGCTGAAAATTATGATGCAAATTTCAAAAAAGTATTCTATGACGGATTTGAAGAGGGTATGTTTTATTCTTTAGAGCAAAATCTTTTAGCAAATAAAATTGCGCAGCCAAAAGTTACAAGATATGTAAAAGCAATGCGAAGCAGATTGAACAGAACAGAACTTGAAAGTCAAACTTGGGCTTGCGTTTCAAAGTATTCTATGCAGGAGTTAAACTCAAATCAGCAAAAAGTAGCTGATGAATGTTTTGGCAAGTGGTCAGAAAATTTCTATAAGAAAAATCAGGATTTGATAAATATTTTGAAATAATATCAGCAATTGAGACAAAATTTTTCAACTGCATTCACCCAACCGTTTTCGTCAACGGTGTCTGTGATGTAGTCTGCGTGAGCCATTAGATCTTCTGTTGAATTTCCCATTGCAACTTTTATTCCGCCTGCTTTGAGAAGTTCTATGTCGTTATCCTGATCACCTATTGCAAGAATTTCGTCTTTTTTTATGTTCCATTTTTTTGCCAGAAATTCGACTGCGGCACCTTTTGTGGCGTTTTTATTGGCTATTTCGCAAAAATACGGAGTCGATTTGATTATGTACAAATCAGGGTATAATTTGCTCAAATCTTTTACCCAGCCTGTTACTCTCTCAGCGTCATTGAAATCAATTGCAAGAATTTTATTTACGTTTTTGATTTTTAATTTATCGAATTTGCAAACATGATAATCGATAAATCTGGCATCTGTGTATCTTCTGATTGTATCTGAATCCTCTTCTACATAAAGAACATCGTCCATATAAAGATTGATATGGACATTATTTCTATGTGCCCAGTCAATTATTTCTATGGCTTTTTCAGAATCCATGTCGCATCGCATAAGAACATCATCGCATTTGTGAAATTCTTTTATCATTCCGCCCTGATAAGATACGATAGGTTCTGTAATTCCTAGTTCTTTTGCAATTCCTAACGCTGCACAGTGCATTCTGCCTGTAACAAGGACAACTTTAATCCCTTTTTTTTGAAGTCTTTTGATTGTATCTTTGACTTCCGGCGTATATTCAAAACTCCATTTTAAAAGAGTACCGTCAATATCGGTTGCGACCATTTTAATCATTAGTTAAGTCCTTTCATTACTGCACAAATTGTTTTTGCATCAGTAATTTCACCGTCTTTAATCATTTTTTTGATTTCATCAATTGAAAATTCGTATTCGATTAAGATTTCACCCTCATCAGGACAATCTCCGACATATTCAAGATCGGTAGCTTTGTAGAGGTATAATTTTTCATCGCTGTATCCTGGAGAAGTGAAAATATGTCCCAAATCTTCCCAATTTTTTGCAATATAGCCTGTTTCTTCCGTTAATTCTCTTTTTGCTGCTTCAAAAGGATCTTCTCCTTTTTCCAATTTACCTGCAGGAAGCTCCAACAGCGGTTGTTTTAGGGGATATCTGAATTGTTTTACCATTAAGATTTTTTCTGTATCGTCTTTTTTATGAAAAGCTAAAATTACGACTCCGCCTGAATGTTCTACAACTTCGCGGAAGGAAGTCTTTCCATCAGATATTTCAACCTTATCGTTATATACGGTAATGATTTTACCGTCATATACGACCTCGCTTGCCAAAGTTTTTTCAATCAAATCCATACTAACCCTCTTTTCTTCATTTTAGCATAAAATGTCAGAAAATAATTTTATAATCTAAAGCGCTCTGATAATTGATTTGATGTTATCGTCAGTAATCTTCAAAAGTGCCACCTGACGTGAAGTATCATCAAGTTCGTTGTGCGCCTTTAATACTTCTGCAGTTTTTAGAATAATGGTTTGGTTATTGCATTTTAAAAGCTCTCTTACGGCATACATATCTTGTGCAAAGTCAAGTGCAGTATATACAAAAGGACTGTTTTCGTTCAATTCTTGGTTGACGAAGCATAAAAGTCCTTTTTTGTTAATATGAGCTATTAATTTTTTGATATCAATAATTTCTTTTTTGGTATCTTTATCTTCATCGTAGAGATACTCGTCATTTTCAGTCAATGTTTCAAATTTTTCATTTGCATTCAAAAGTACGATTGCGGTTTTGCTGTCATCTGCATTTCTAATCAATCTTTCGAAAAGTTCATACAACTCATAATCAAATACTGATGAAAGCGGAATAATTTCGCCAAGTCCGTTTATGATGTTGTTTATTATAAGAAGTCCATTTGGCAAATCGTTTTCTAAAATAGTGAAAATATCACAAAGATAAGGAATTTCACCTGCAATATTTTCAGACATAGAAGAATTTTTCATTGCATCAATAATCGGATATAGTGCATCTAAATTTCCGTATGAAGTCAGAAATTTTACGGCTTTCAACTGCTCAAATTCATCATCTGATTTGAGATTTGAAAGTGCGTTTTGATAAGATACTTCATCTTTCATAGCACCAAGTGCAGCTGCGCAGTTTGAGTTTAAAAATTCATCTTCAGTTTTGGCGTTTTTTCTCAAAAGCTCAAAAGCCAGAGGATCTTGAATGTATGTGAAAAATTTTGCACAATATGTCTTTTCAGCGTTTGTACCGTTTTCAAAAATTTCTAACATCTTGTCAGTCAAATCCTCGTCAGCATATTTGACTAATGTAGAAATAATCACGTCTTCATAGGATGGTGAATAATATTTTAAAAATGAGAGAAGATTTTTATAATTATTTTCATCAATTACATTCGCAATTCGTTCAGCTACGTTTTGCTTGACAAAATCGAATAAAAAGTCATCCTTGTCAATCAAAGCTTTGAACATCTCAATATCAGCTGTATTTACAAGATGACTTGCTGCATTTTCAAAATCCTGTCTATTTTTGCCCGTAAGCTGTTTTATTAAATCTTCAATCATGAAACTCATTATAGCATAGAAAAAACTATTTATCACTTTGACAGTTATACTAAGGCTTTATTACAGTTGCATTTTGAGGGATAGAAGCCTATGTTTAGGATGACAAAATACTTGTCATCCTGAATTTATTTCAGGATCTCAAAATGATGTACATTCTTTTCTTTTGTTGCGATGCAAAAGAAAAGAATGTACGAAGAAAAGAAAACACGCTGTTTGCTTAATCACTACTAAACTCAACCAAAAGCGGATTAACTCGCTTATGCTCAAACAAAATCCGCTTTGTTAATGTTTTGTTAAGTAGTGATTATTGATTACAAAATCAAAGTCTTATGCATTGTTTAACGTGCCAAAAATAAATAATTTTTTGTTCATTGAGATTTCTCAATGATTTTAAAATTAGTCTGTTATACACTTATAAAAATGGACATATTAAGTATCGGATATATTTTGGGTGAACCAAGATAAAAATAATTGGAGGAAAAATGGAAGAAAACGTTACTAAGGCGAGTTTTGAAAAATTGAAAAAGCAAAATGATTTATTTTTTCAAATAGATTACGTAAAATCAAAAACTTTTAATGAGTTGATTTATGACATGTTCAACTCATTTATTCCAAACTATATCAAGTCTAACCTTATGATTGAATTGACTTCTCAAATAGCTTATAAAATAAAAAATACTCCTGAAATTTATAAAAATTATTCTAAAAAGGATAAAATTAATCTGACAAATTTTCAAAAAAGAATAAATCGTACTATTTATTATATCAACAAAGCTAATAATAACCTGCTAAAAATCTGCGAATTTATTAAATAATAAAATCGCAAAACATCAATTACCAGTAAAACTATTCGATTTAATTAATCTAAATAGAAAACAGTGATAACTTTGTGACCTTCTTCAGCATATTGCACTGCATTATGAAGAGTTTTACTTGTATGAGAAAGGAAACAAATCAACTGATTGCAATCGTCAATAATTTCTCTGTTGCAAACTCTTGAAGCATCGGCTAATGTCATCATAGCACGATCTGCGTGCTCAATAATGTTTGGAACTCCAATCAACTGATCTTGAACATCACTAGGTTGTTGTCCGATAGTTTGCGGTAAAATAACTTTCAATTTATCAGGATTAGCCTTCATAGCACCTCTGATTGCTGCTGCGTTTGTACCTGAAGATCCGCCTGATGTGATGATTGTATTGCCTTGACGTACAAGAGCAGTCGCAAGTGTCTCAATCATTTGCTGATGAGTAATCGGAAGGTTTCTGCTGCCGATGATGGCAATTTTTTTTGCAGATTGTCTTATTGTTGCAAGCTCCTGCGCTAATTCATCAACAGTATTCG
>CALVAU010000027.1 GCA_944325615.1 Candidatus Gastranaerophilales bacterium
AATCATGGCATCAACAAATTCGCCGGAAGAAATTGATAAACCGGTATTAGAACAAATGAAACCCCTATATGTTCCACCGGCAAACCGTGACGACATAGCTAAGATTCTTAAACATCATGTAGATGGCAAAGAAACCGGTAAAATTGATTATGAACAATTGGCAGATAAATTAATAGAAAAAGCCGGTAATGGTGCATTTAGCAATGCACGTTTAGAAAATATAGTTTACAAAGTCAAAACCACTTATAAAATGATTACACAAGAATTATTAGAAGATGAAATTAACCAGAGAATGCCTGACATATCTCGAGAAGATATAGAAGTGTATGCTAAAAGGATTTAAACTATGAGAATAACTTCTATATCAACAATACAAATGACTAATTTTAAAGCAAAAAGTATTTCCAGCCGGATGAGGGACATGAGAGATGAATATGGTTGGTGGAAGTGGAATACCGGAGGCGGAAAAAGTGAAGCCAGACGACGTGCGGAATCACAACTAAACGATGAATGTAACAATTCTGAACGAGATGCAAGAATTGCAGAGGAAAAGGCTCAATCTTTTTATCAATACTCAAAAACAAAGTTAGAAGCGCAGGAAACAAAAATCCGAGAAAAACAAAATACTTTAAGTGAGTTGCAGTATATAACTTATCAAAATAATAGAACAATTGATAGGTTAAAAGCAGAGACCTCAAGTAATGCACGCACCATTTCCAGAAATTATCAAGAAGCTGCAAGATTAATACAAGAACATAATGATTTAAATAATAAACTGCTCCATTCAATTAGGGAGTATTCCGATTTAAAAGATGATGCAAGAAAAAGCAAAAATAAATCTAATAACTATATAAATCAGAAAGTGAAAGAAGTAAAAAATAATTTTAAAATAAAACAAGACGCTAATATTACTGAAACAGAAACAAGAATGCGGAATGCAGATGCATTAGCAGAACAACTTTTCAAAGTGTCAGTATCTTTACAAAGAACAGGTCTTTCTCAAATACAGGGATATGATTATGCTAAGGCTATTTTAAGCCGCTTATTTATAGAACCTTCTCAGTATAATAATGAAACAAGTGTACCCAATGGAGTGTTGTTGTATGGACCACAGGGCTGTGGCAAAACAACGCTGGCGCAGGCTTTTGCTGAAAGTACCGATAATAAGATTGTATACTTTAGACCTACAATGAATAATGATAAAGCATACAATCAACTGGTAGATATTGTTAACTTTGCTAAAGAAACATTTAATAATGATAAAAAACGAACTTTTGTTATAGTCGATGAATTTGACTCTTTTGCACCCAAAAATAATATGAGAAGTAAGAGAATGAAAAATCTTACTGATTTTATTTCAGAAGAATATCATTGTTCAATCTTAGCAACAACAAATTTTCCAAAGAACATTGATCCTACCTTATTGCGAGATGAAAAATTAAAAAAAATTGCAATTGGACCTGCCGAAGAAGAAGATTTAAAGCAAATTATTTATCGTTATCTAAATGGTTGTTTTAATAATAAAGCTGAAATTGATAAATTAATTTCTATAATTTTAAATAATAAAAACGGAAAATATAGTAATTCCTTAATTAGAGATATTATTGATAATTGTATTGCACGGGCTAACATCATGAAACTTGACTTAGAAGCAACGCAATTATTTGAGACCTTTAATAATACTATTCCAGATATTACGAATAAATTTTTGAAACATTTTAAACAACAGATTCAATATATGCAAAAGATTTAGAGGTTAAAATGAAAATAAACAGTTATATAAACATGCCAGTCAATCAATATGGATTTAAGGCTAAAACATATTCCGAAAGAGTCCAAGAGCGACTTAGCGGGTCAGACTGGTGGGACAAGAACTTTGGAGGAGATGAAGAACGTGCCCGTAATTCCGCCGAACGAGAGATGCTGGACGAAATAGATAATAACACGAGCAGAAAGCGTCATGCAGAGAGTGAGTATGAACGTTATGTTGATAATTATAATTATCAAAGTAGTAGAAATACAAGTCGGTTAAATAAGTTAGAAAATGAGATTCAAAGGGAACATAATTTACACACATCACAGGAGTCAAAAATTAAATCTCTAAATTCCAAAATTGCCGCGCAAACAGATAAGGTTATAGCAAGCAGCAGAACTTTAGATAATATAACGGAGAAAACTAATACCACAAGGGACAAAGTTTCTAGTTTAAAACTAGAAACTATAAAGTTAAAGAGAGAAGTTAGTAATATAAAATTTCAAACCGAAATTAAAATTCAAGAAGAAACAGAAAAAATAAGAAAACAAAGTTTTGAAAAATATAATCAAAAAGCAGAAGCACTAACTAAAAAACCATTACTATATTTAAATCAAAATATAATTTTACCGCTTAAAATAAAACAGTCCGGAAAAGCTTTTACAATACCCAACGGGTTATTAATTGAAACACCTTCAAAATTATTTTCTAAAATTATTCTATCTTGGATTACGAAGAAAACAAATTCTAACTATGCAATACTAAATGCAAAAAAATATAAAACCGAAAGTGATTTCTTTGACGCATTAAGTGACATTTCAGAGCAAGCTAGAAATTATAACAAACAAACTAACTGCCATACATTTACATTAATTAATAACATAGAGAAATTTACCAGAAAAAAAAACTCACAAATCATACCATATTTGAAAAGTTTTATGGATACAACATCAAGAAATTATAGTAATACAATAATTCTTTCTACAAAAGATAGTACAAAACTGGATCCAATATTAATAGCAAAACATAGATTCCCTCTAAAAATGGACTTGACATGGAATTTTGTATTTATGAAAAAATATGGATTTAGGACAATGTTATCTAATTTATTAAAAATAAAGGCTAAGCGTACAAAATTCAAAGCTAGATTGGACAAAAAAAATAGTAAATCATTAAGTGTAACAGGAAATATTATTAGACAAAATAATATTAATAAAAGTAATACACTTCAAAATTTAGAAAAAAATAATAAAAATAATGTAATTACAAATAATACCCCTGTAAAAAAAGTTCCAAATGCACAACCGCTAATGCCGATAAAATCTGAGCCATCTAATTTAAAGATAATAGAACCGTCATTAGATAACTTAAGGCTTTACCTTAATGAGTTAGTTAAACAAAACAAAACAATTATTGTTGAAAATTTGCAAAGAGTCATCTCTGAGTTTTCTATATCCGATATGATAAATTTATTGAAAATAATTGATGCAATAGACCCAACAGACAAGATTATACCTATATCAGATATTAATATACCCGAAGAAAATAATTATGATGATATAGTATCATTTATAAAGAAAAATATTGGTCATCTCACCCAAAAAGAAATTATAGAAATAATACAAATTATAGAACTATTCATAGAATTTATGGAAAATAAGCAGCCTTATAATGATAAACTATATTCTTATTTAAAAAATGCTGATTTTATGAAAATTATTGTTAATTCGTCAATTTTAAAGAAGTGTTTACACTAAATTCCTTCTATTATTCCATCTTTCCATTCCAGAAATGGTGTAGAGTTTCGGTAATTTTGGAATCTGGTTTGCGGATTAGGAACCGTTTGAACAAGCTTTGCTTTTTATAAGGACTTTGGGAAACAAAGTCGATGCAGGGTAATAATACATTTTTGTCAATATTTTCTATTGTTCTTTTGGAAAAATCACAGGCTACAGCTTCAAAGGGATTTTCTGAAGCATAGACGCAAATTTTTTCAAGCATATTTTGGTATTTTGCCCTAAAAATTTCAAGTTTTGGAGGGGTTAATGTTTCCTCAAGCAGTTTTACGAGTTTTTTTCCGCCTAGTTTTTGGATTAGATTCTGTTCGTGTACAGCGTGTAAAAATTCGTGCAAAATCGGTTCCAGAAAGAAATCCGTAGAAGAAAAATGACGGTCAAAATTCTCATCTGCCATGCAGTCTATTCTCTCCCAATACTCGTTTCCGTCAGAATGATTAAAATCCTTAAACTCATTAAAAAATATGGTTTTTTCCGGAGTTATTTTACTATCTTTTTTGTGCAGTTTAACAGGAGCGAAATTTAAAAATCCTATTGAACTTTTATCTTGAATATTTAAATTTTGAAAATCTTCTACAAAAATTCCGTTTGGCAGCCCTAGATTTAAATGATAATTTTCATTTAAATATTTAATAATTTCCAGACATTTAAGCGAACACCACGCAATAACTTTATTTTCTTTAAAGTCAGTTTGGATTCCGTTTTTTGCAAATTCTTGCGCAATTCTCTTTATATCAGAAGAAGCGATTTCTTTCTGCATTTTCTGCGTAAGACCCGCTTGAAAATTGATATTTGTATTTTGAACTTTCATAACAATAACAAAACATAAACAAAAAAAATTTTGCTTATATTTTGTGAAAAATACTAATTTTCAATTTTTGTGTAAAGTTTTATCAACATACTCAAAATATTAGTCAAAAAATAATTTTTTGATGTTTTAATAGTCATGTGTAGTATAAAAAATTACTATATAAAAGGTTAGGGAATGATTAATCCAATCAACATTAGTACAAATCAGATTTATTATACAAACAAGCAGGTAAAAGAAACGAAGCCCGCAAATGTTTCAG
The DNA here is from genome assembly GCA_944325615.1 of Candidatus Gastranaerophilales bacterium. Lineage (GTDB taxonomy): Bacteria > Cyanobacteriota > Vampirovibrionia > Gastranaerophilales > Gastranaerophilaceae > Scatenecus. The sequence continues at coordinate 4,620 of CALVAU010000027.1, forward strand.
CCCCAAATTTTGAGCTTTCTGACTACAAAACAGGGCAGGCTATTCTAGCTAGAAACAATATTTCCTTTCGCAACCTTGCAGCTCCAATTGAAGTTACTGACAAATACAACAAAAAAGTCGAAGGCAAAGACCATTTGGATTTACCTAATGTGCATATTTATGAGTATCCGGATACTAATTTAAAAGTATTTATAAATCTCATAAATACCGCAGAAGCTCCTCAATATACACTTTCTACTCATATAGAAACAAATGAAAATTATAATACAATAAAACAAGCCTTGATAAATAAAATCTTGTTTTCAAAATTCAAGCAAAAAAATCTGGAAAAATTTTATTTGAATACCCCGCCATATACATCTCAATCTCAATTAGTATCTACCGGAATGGATTATCCGCTTAAGATAAATAATATCCCGGAGTTTAACAAAATATTAACTTCTAATAATTTTTCAAATAAAGAGTTAGATGTTGCAAAAAAAGATTTGATTAATTATTTAAACTCTGATAATTACAGACAAGACAATTATTTAGCGCTGGAATTATATGATGAAAATACAAGTTCAAAAAAAGATATAATAAAGGATATAGATAAAATTACCATAGACGATTTGAAAGACTATCACACGAAAATATTACAAAATTCTAACATACAAGCAACTTTAACTATTGATAAATCGTATTTTGATACAAACAAAAATGATATATTAAAAATGCTTAACGATAACATTGCAGGAAGCTTCAAGCAAGAGCCGGAAAAAACAAAAATACAAGGTAAATTATTAAATAATAAGTTAAAAATAGTAAATAAAAATGATAATACTATAAAGACAGATTATTTAGTCAATCCGGATGAACTTAAGGATTATATAATATTAGATATTTTGTCCAAAATCTTTTTAGAATATTCAGAAGATGAGCAAAGACGATTAAATTCTTACATAGACAAACAGACGGAAGAGTATAAAACTTCCGATTTAGAGGTAAGAAAATCTTATAGAAAAATCCTAAGAGAGCATGAACTAAATTCTAACTTTATAACACTTTCCGGTGAAAAGAACTTAAATTTTGTAAGAGAACCGCTTGAAGTATTTAAAATTTCGGACAAAAGTAAATTATCAGGTTACTATTACAGTATTTATTTCCCAAACAATAGTAATATTGAAGAACTAGTGAAAGAGCAAAAGCTATTTTTTAATAAGCTGGAGAAAACAGATATATCAGAAGCTTTAGAAAAGATAAAGGATAATTATAAATCTTATATAAAAACTGTGCTTACTGATGATAATTATATTACCAGCATGAAAAACCTGTATATGGCACAATTTAATACAGATATATTTAACACATACGAAATTGTAGATTCTATTACTCAAGAAGATATAAAAGCAGTTATCAATAAATATTTTATTAATCAACAGCCTATAGTAGAAATTGGAAATAAAAATTAGAAACAAAGGAGGGTATCAATGAGAGTAAATTCAATTAATAATCAACCACAGTTTAAAGCCAACTATTTAAATTTATTAAAAGGAAAAAAATAATCAAAGAATCTTAAGTGGTATAACTGCAAATAAAATATCTACAAAGATGCTTAAAAAAAGTAAAAAATCTGTCGCTTTACCTTTAGTAGCAACCCCATTAGTTGTATATATGTCATCAACGCACAGCGAGAGAATACAAAATAAACTAACTAAGGAATCTAGTAACGTAAGCAATAAATCTTTTACCGATGAATATAATAAATCTGTAGAGGCATTAAAAGATGCTGGAGTAAAGAGAAATTTTGACCAATTTATTGACTCAAAAACTGGTAGGTTAAACATTTCCGGCAATAATATCACAAGTAAAGGTGGAAGCCCATATGAAACTTCTTCTGAAAATACCACAACAGACACGGATATCAGTGATGATATTATAACTGATGGCGTTCAGGATTTTGTTTCTACAGCTTTGCCTGTATATAATGCTGCACGTGCTATACAGAAAGTCTGTGAAGGAGATGAAAAAGAGATTGTAAAACAATCTGTTGGTGTAATTGACAATATAGTTTGTCAACCGGTAAAACAAACGGTAGCCGGTGCTGTAGCTGCAAAAGGAGCTCTTATTGGAAGCATTTTCGGCCCTGTTGGTGCTGGAATAGGCGCTATTGCCGGTTACGTAGGAACATTGTGGGGATGGGGCAAAGCTAGAAATTCTATTGTTGATAGCATGATGGATGATTAGAAGAATAACTTATTATGATTTTATTCCTTTAAATTACGTATTTATTTTATTAATATATAACTTTCAACACCTCATAAATATCCATCTTATGAGACTTACCGCGGATTTCTACATCAGATATCCTGATTACGTCAATAAAACTCTTTGTTTCTTCGTACGTTGATGAACTTATGAGCATTTTTGTTTTATAAACTTTGTTATAACTCTCCAGCCTGCTTGCAAGATTAACCGTATCACCGATTACAGTGTATTCCATCCTGTTAACAGAGCCGATATTTCCTACAAAAACTTCACCCGTATTAATCCCGACTCCGATTTCTATTTTCGGCTTACCCTCTTCTGCCCATTTTTTCTGTAATTCTTTGACTTTCAAAAGCATTTCATACCCGCATTTTACAGCATTTAAAGCATGGTTTTTATCCTGAATTGGTTCGCCGAATATTGCCATTACAGCATCACCGATAAATTTATTTATAATTCCGTTATATTTAGAGATTATAGGCTCCATTTCCGTAAAATATTCAT
>CALVAU010000028.1 GCA_944325615.1 Candidatus Gastranaerophilales bacterium
CAATAGGATTGCAAAAATATTTTGTAGATTCTAAGACAATCTATCCTTATGTGCCAACTTTGCCACAAAAAGCTAAAAAATCTTGGTATGATTTTGATTATTTTTATTCGGATAATTGTTATGAAGATGTACTAAAAATAATTTTTAAAGATGAAATAAATGAAATTTTTAATATAGGCGGGAATATCGGAAAGTTTGAAAAAACTTGTCAAAAACATTATCCTGATTGCAAATTGAATATAATAGATCTGCCTGTGAATAAAGAAATGGCTGAAAAAAATGTAAATTCGGATAATTTTAAATTTTTCAGCTGTGATCTTTTATCAGATGAAGCCATCCCTCCACTTTCAGGGGTTGTTTTTATGAGTCAATTTTTAGATTGCTTCTCTGAAGTGCAGATTTTGAATATTTTCGAAAAAATAAAAAAATCTGCAAAAACAGGTACAAAAGTATATATACTCGAGCCAATAATTGATAATCAAGAATTTAGTGGTGCTGCACTTTCAATATCTCATATTTCTTTATATTTTACCTGTATGGCAAACGGCTGCAGTAAAATGTTTACGGAAAATGAGATTACTTCATTAGTAGAAAAGTCAGGTATAAATATTGATAAAATCCATACAAATGTCGGAATGCACTGCTATACTCTGTTGGAGTGCAGCGTGAAATGAAAAAATGGTACGAAATAAAAGAACAAGCTGCAGGTGAAAAAAGACTATGGCTGATGTGGTATGTCTATAAGCTTTTGGGTAAAAAAGCAATTAATTTCATAGCTTTTTTCGTAACTTTTTTTACTTTTATTTTTGCAAAAGATATAAGAGCGTATTCAAAAAAATATTTGACGGTGATTTATCCTCTTTCTGGTATAAAACCTTCTTTAATCAACCAATTTAAACACTTTTTGTCATACTCGCATGTTCTGACTGATAAAGTGGAAATCTTTTCTAACAATTTTGATATAAATAAGATTATTTTTGCTTCAGAAGAAGAAAAAGAGTTGTTATATTCAGATTTGGATAAACAAAAAGGCGTATTTTTCTTATGTGCACATGTAGGTAATACTGATGCTATGAGGACTTTTTTTATAAATAATAAAAGACATCCAAATCTAAAAGTAAACGTATTTTTGAGCAGAACTCAAAGTCAGGTGTTTAATAATTTTATAAAGAATATAGCAACAGAAATCCCTTTGAAACCATATTTAGTAGAAGAAATAGGCGTGAATACCGCAATTGAGTTGAAGGATAGTCTTGATTCAGGCAGCATTGCATTTATTGCTGGAGATAGAATTGCCGAAAATTCAAACGCTGCAACCTTTAAAGCTGAATTATTCGGACATAAGGTAGATTTTCCGGTCGGAAGTTTTAAAATTGCGCAACTAATGGAAGTCCCTATATATTTTATAATCGCCTTAAAATCTGAAAATGATACATATACAATCCATTTGGAAAAACACGAATTTACAACTTTGAAAAATTTGGAGCAATCTTATGTCAAATTTTTAGAAAAAATTGTTCTATTGAGTCCTTTTCAATTTTATCATTTCTATGATTTGTTCTTAGATGAGTAATAATACTAGACATTTGTCGAGTTTTTCTAAAAATTTTTAAATAGTATTTTATATAATATGACTAATTCTAAAATTATAAAAATACTTTCTATATTAATATTATATTTTTTATTCAATTTATCTTCTGTATTTGCTTTCCCTAATTCTATATCAGATTTGGAAAGGCAAAAAATACAGCATAATTTAGAGAAGGATTTGTTTAAAGGTAAAAAATATCCAATAAATCCTTTTCAAATAGATTGGACAGAAAACTCAAAATCTGCAAGAAGAATAGATAAAAACTACCCCTATTTAACAAAAGCCTTGAGTATAAATAATATTTATTCTACGAAAAACTCAAAATATTTTTTTATATATGATAAATCTCTGGAAAAGAAGAAATTTGATTTGATAAAGTTTGAAATTCCGACAGGTGCAAAAACTTTAAAAATAACCCAAGTTTCAGATTCTTTTGATACCGGTGATATGACTAATGAATTGTTTTTCTTCCCAAAGAATAATTCAAAAAATTATATTAGAGCATCAATTAAAAATCTTTTGAATGATGCTTATGCAGAAAATGGTATTATTCAAATTTCTACAAATCTTGATTCATTGGATTATGAATATGGTATGTATGTTATGTCAAATTATACTCAAAAGAAGAGTTATGCTTTGTTATTTGAGTTCTTATTTTAATCCCTCAAATATATGATATTTCTCTAAAAATACTCCATTTAATGTATAAATTCAGTGATTTATTGACAATATATTTCAAATAGTTTAATAGTAAAATTAGGAGATTCTATAATTTAAGGTTGGAGAGAGTTATGAAATTAAAAATCACTAGAAAAAGAGCTGGAATAGCAGTTTTACTGATAATTATTCTTCCTATTATATACAATAAAGTAGTAGGTCAAGTAGCGGCATATATTCAAAGAAAAGCAATGATGGTGCCTAAAGAGGTTGTTGTTGACAATCCCCATATAGAAAAAGTTAATGTATCAGCAGAAGCAACAGGAAGAGTTGAGGCTCAATATTCAATAGATGTAGTAGCCCGCGTTCCAGGATTTTTAATTAAAAAATATTTTAAAGAAGGTGACTTTGTAAAAAAAGGTCAAACTCTGTTCCAAATTGATCCAAGAGAATACCAAATCGAAGTAAATAACTCTGCTGCAAATGTAAATCAATACAGTGCATTACTAAAAAATGCTCAACAAGAATTGAATCGAGCAAATGCACTTATAAAAGAAGATTTGATAAGCCGATCAGATGTTGATCAAAGCTTAGCTACAAGAAACCAAAATAAAGCACTTTTAGATGCAGCAAAACAACAATTAGAATTAGCAAAAGTAAATTTAAGCTATACATCAATAAAATCTCCAATCGACGGTAGAATTGGTAAAGTTAATATTACAGAAGGTAACTATGTAACTGCAACTTCGGGAGCTTTAGTAAATGTATCAAGCACAAATCCTGTATATGTAACATTTAGTTTGAAAAGCAGTGATTTTGTAAAATTGTTAAGAGCAAGTGACAAATATAAAGATGTAGAAGTAAAAGTTCAGTTTAGCGACGGAAGCTGGTATGACAAAATAGGTAAAATTAATTTCGTAGATAACAAAATTGATGAAAATTCAGGTTCTATTACTCTACGTGCAACCTTTGACAATTCAAAAGGCTGGTTAGTACCTGGCGATTATATGAAAGTAATGTTAACTGCACCAAAAATTGTTGATTATATGACAATTCCTCAAGCTTGTACAAAAGGAGATGCTATGAGCGGATACTATGTATGGGCAGTAGAAGATAACAAGGCTGTAAGAAAAAATATTACAGTATCAGATGAGATTAATAATAATTGGGTTGTAAAAGATGGAGTTACATCTTCTGATGTAATCGTAATTTCAGGTATTCAAAATATATTATCAGAAGGACAAAATTTGAAACCTATAAGTAAGTCAGAATACAAAAATAAACAGGAAAAACAATAATGAAAAAGATAGTATTTGATAAAGAAAAGCTCTACTTTTTTATAACAAAGCCGAGATTCGCTTTGGTAATATCAATATGTATTGTATTACTAGGGTTAATATCCCTTATGGGTTTAAAACAAGAGAGCTATCCTGATGTAACTCCTCCTCAGGTAAGAGTTTCAGCTAATTACCAAGGTGCGAGTGCAGAAGTTGTTGAGTCAACCGTTGCAACCGTTTTGGAAAATAAGCTTAACGGTGTTGAAAATATGACATATATGACATCAACTTCATATGATGGCAGCTATACACTGACTTTGTACTTTAAAGTTGGTACAGATAAAAACATAAACTTGATGAATGTTCAAAACCTCATTCAACGTGTTCAATCTCAATTGCCGGAGGATGTCCAAAGAACTGGTGTGACAGCAATAAGCAGATCTTCAGGTTCAGGTGCAATTATCTTAACATTATATCCGGAATCAGGTAATTGGTCACAATTAGATTTGACAAACTATGGTTCAATTTATATAAAAGATGAACTGAAACGTGTAGAGGGGGTAGCTGATGTAATGGTATTCGGCGGCGGAAATTATTCAATGAGAATATGGCTTGATCCGCAAAAAATGGCAGGTCTAAACATATCAACAAGTGAAATAAAATCTGCTATTACAAACCAAAATACTCAAGTTGCAACAGGTGCTCTAGGAGCTTTGCCGACAGATAAGAAAACTGCTCTGCAAATAACCCTAAAAACTCCAGGACGTCTTGATGATGTAAAAGATTTTGAAAATATCATAATTCGTTCAAATCTTGATGGAACTAATGTAAAATTAAAGGATGTAGCGAGAGTAGAATTAGGTGCTGAATCTTATTCAAACTTAGGTCTGGTAAACGGAAAACCTTCAGCGGTTGTTGTAATATCTCAATTGCCTGATGCCAATATTATAAACCTTTCAAAAGCAGTAAAAGCTAAGGTAAATGAACTTAATTCACGTCTTACTAACGGTGTGAAAATTTTATATGTAAAAGATGATGCTGATTTTATTCACGAATCAATGAAAGAAGTTGAATTTACAATTCTATTAACAGCATTAATAGTTATTATCATTATTTTCTTATTCTTAGGCGATGGTATGGCAACTTTGGTGCCTTGTGTAACAATTCCGGTATCATTAGTCGGAACATTTTTTGCCTTAAAAGTTATGGATATGTCCATAAATTTGTTGTCATTGTTTGCTTTGGTATTAGCAGTAGGTGTTGTAGTTGACGACGCTATTGTTGTAATTGAAAACGTAAAACGACACTTGGATGAAGGTAAATCTGCAATAATTGCAACTCAACTTACAATGGAAGAAGTAGGGTTTGCACTTGTTGCGATGGCAATGGTCTTAATGGCAGTATTTGTGCCGATTGTATTTATGGGCGGAATGACAGGTGTAATGTATAAACAGTTTGCGGTATGTATTGCTGTATCAATCGCAATTTCTGCAATTTGCGCATTGACATTATCTCCTGCTATGTGTTCTCATTTCTTGGGCCAAGAAAAGAAACCTCACAATTTATCAGACAATAAATTTATTATAACTTTAGAACATATAAAAGAAAGAATTGGAAAAAGAACATCAGTTTGGGTTGAAAAATTCAATGAGATGTTTTCTAAAGTAGAAGACTTTTATATGGAATATGTGACTAAATTTGTGTATAATAAAAAATTGGTTGCAATATTCTATTCTATACTTTTGATTTTAACTTTGGTATGTTTCAAGACAATTTCAACAGGATTCATTCCTGATGAAGATCAAGGGGTATTACTTGCTCAAGTAACACTTCCTGATGGTGCGTCTTTGCAAAGAACAGAAGAAGTATCAAGAAAATTCATAGATGAAATAAGAGATATAGATGGAGTAAATGAAGAAAAACTAACCGTATTTGGTGGTGATGGTGCTGTAAACCAGTCAACTGTAATTATACAGCTAGATGATTACGCTTCAAGAAAAATCGGCCCTGTAGATTGGGTAAAAAGAAAAATAAAAGGGCAAGAAACAGATTTATCTCATACTGCTATTCTAGCAAAAATAAGAAGAATTGCTGCAAGTACTAAAGAGGCTTCAATTGTATCATTCTCTCCACCTGCAATTATGGGTATGAGTTTGATGGGTGGTTTTGAATTCCAAATGCTTTCTCAAGGTGAGCATACTCCTCAAGAAATGGAATCTTGGGCTAGTACATTAATAGCAGCAGCTAATCAAGATCCATCACTTTCAAACGTAAATACAACATTCCAAGCGAATGTACCTCAATATATTGTAGAAATTGACTATGAAAAGGCTTTAGCTCAAAAAGTTGACTTGCAAGAATTATATTCAACACTGTCATCAATGATTGGTACATATTACATAAACGACTTTAATAAATATGACCGTGTATTTAAAGTTCAAATGCAAGCAGAAAGTCGTTTTAGAGATAAAGCGACTGATCTGTCAGGAATTTACGTTAAAAATACAAACGGTGTAATGGTGCCTATATTATCTATTGTAAAACTTAAACAAACAGTAGGTACAGCATCAATTACAAGATATAACCAATATAAATCAGTACAAATTCAAGGTCAACAGGCTGAAGGAAAAAGTTCCGGTGATGCAATGAATGCTATGGAAGAAGTTGCAAAACAAGTA
>CALVAU010000029.1 GCA_944325615.1 Candidatus Gastranaerophilales bacterium
ACGGAGCATAAATGACAGAAACTGATTTAAAAAGAGAATATCTGAAAGCTTTCGGGAAAGTTTTAAAAGATTTACGACAAAGTCATACCCAAAAAAGTCTTAGACTTTTTGCCTATGAGGCTGATATTCCTTGCGCTACACTAAGCCGTCTTGAAAATGGTACAAGGATACCAAATCTTATTACGTTAAAAAAGATTGCGTTTGAACTTAATATTTCTGTGTCAGAATTATTAAATACTGTTGAGAACAGAATTCCTGATAATATAAAAAATTTTGAATTATAGTAAAAGATTCTCCTGTTGTCTAATGCGCTGAATTACAATTAAAGCTATTTTAGAGGCAGAAAGGAGAATCTATATGACAGAACGATTAGAACTTTATCGATGCGACATCTGCGGAAATTTAGTTCAGGTAATCCTTGCAGGCGGAGGAGAACTTGTCTGCTGCGGTGAGCCGATGAAACTTATTACGGGAAAACCTAAAGAAGAAATGGCAAATGAAAAACATGTTCCTGTATTCACCGTAAATGAAGATGGTAAAGATATTGTACAGGTAGGAACTGTTCTTCATCCGATGAATGATGACCATTATATTATGTTTATCGAGACAATTTCTGAAGATAAAAATCATTTGCAATTACAATATTTACATCCTGGTGAAGAAGCCAAAATGATTTTAGAAAATAAAATTGGTAAAACTCTTGCTTATGAATTTTGTAATTTACATGGACTATGGGAGGGCGAAAGTGATTAGTGAAAAAATTGAAAACATCCTTAATGAGCAAATTAATAAAGAATTTTATTCAGCTTATTTGTACCTTGCTATTTCTGCACATTTTGATGAGATGGGTCTTAAAGGTTTTTCTCACTGGACACGGGTTCAGGCTCGCGAAGAGGTAGATCATGGTATGATTTTATTCGACTATATTATTGAAAGACAGGGAAAGGTAAATTTGAAACAAATCGAAATGCCTGATACTGATTTTGGTAATCCGCTAGAGGTTTATAAAAAAATCTTTGCGCATGAAAAATATGTTACAGACAGTATAAATTGCGTAGCAAATATGACAGATGAAGAATGTGATTTAGCAACAAGACATTTTATAAATTGGTACATCTCTGAACAGGTCGAAGAAGAAGCTAATGTAGATGATATTATCAAAAAGCTTGAAATGTTTGGGGAAGAAAAATCAATTTTATATCACCTTGATAAAGAATTAAGAGAAAGAGAATATAAACCTCATTCATATAATTCATAAAAATAACGGCGGAATTTTATTCCGCCGTTTAAATATATTGCGAATTTGTAACCAATTTGAATAAATATTTAAAATACAATATCATATAGTTATTATGATAAACGGTAGAATAGTAGTAGTTGATGATGAAAAAATGGTTACCTCAGCCTTCAAGACCTTATTTAAAGTAGAAGGGATTGAAGGAGGTGAATTTTTTAATTCTCCTAAAGAGGCTTTAGAATATTTAAAGACGAATACCCCTGATTTAATTATTTCAGATTATATGATGCCCGAGATGAAGGGGCTTGAATTTCTTCAAGAGGCAAAGAAACTTTATCCCGAGGCAAGTATGATCCTTTTGACAGGATATGCAGATAAAGAAAATGCAATTAAGGCGATAAATGAAGTCGGGCTATACAAATACATTGAAAAACCTTGGGACAATGATGATTTGATAATGAATATCCGAAACGGTATTGAAAGAAGTCATCTTTTAGAAAATTTAAGAGAAAAAATAAAAGAACTTGAAGAAGCTAAAAAACAGTTGGAAATATATTCAACGAATTTGGAAGAACTTGTGGCTGAACGTACTCATGACCTTTCAGAGGCAAATCAAAAATTAAGCGGAATAATCAGTCATTGTGCTGACGGTATAGTTATTCTTGATAATGAAGGTAAAATTGAACAAATAAATCCTGCTTGCGAAAATTTAGTGGGAGTTGACGTTTCAGCAATTGCCCAAAGACCTTTCACGCAAATAGTAAAAGGCTGTAAAATAGATATGATATCTGATGAAGGCGGATTGTTCGGACTAAATTCAGATAATTCAGATATTTTATTGAAAGATTGCTATATCGCAAACTCATTAAGCGGAGCAAGAACTCCGGTTGAAATTAATTTAGCGGCAATATATTCTGAAAATGATGAGCTTCCAGAAAAATATGTAGGTGTAATAAGAGATATAACCTCTCAAAAAGAAACGGAAAGGTTACGTGATGATTTTATTGCAACTTTGACTCATGATTTGAGGACACCTTTATTGGCTGCAATTCAGACATTGAAATTTTTCTTGGACGGCTCATTAGGCGAGCTGCAAGATAAGCAAAAAGTTCTTCTTTCAACTATGTTGCAAAGCAATGAAGATTTGCTCGGACTTGTAAATGCTTTATTAGAAGTATATAGATTTGATAGCGGCAAACTTGAACTATGCAAAACGATTTTTGCTCCTAAAGCACTTGTTGAGCAGTGTATAGATGAACTTATACCTCTAGCGAAAAATAAAGGTATAAATCTTGAATTTGATTGTAATATTGATGATAAACTTGAAATTTATGCAGACAAAGCTGAATTAAAACGTGTAATCACCAACTTGTGCGGAAATGCCGTAAATTATACAAATAAAGACGGTCATATAAAAATCATATTGAAAGCACAGTCAGGTGATTTGATATTTTCGGTAGAAGATAATGGTAACGGTATTCCACAGGCTGATATCCCGAATTTGTTTATGAGGTTTTCGCAAGGTACGAGTAGAAAACGTTCAACAGGTACCGGTTTAGGACTATATCTTTCAAGACAAATAATTGAGGCTCATGGCGGCAAAATTTGGGTAGAAAGCAAATTGAATAAAGGTAGTGAATTTACGTTCTTACTTACTGATGTAGTAAAGGCAAATGAGGAAAGACAGGTCGCAAATGGTTAGGGTATTAATTGTAGAAGATCACGATATGGCAAGAATGGGGCTTTCGGTAATTTTAAGCAAAAACCCAAACATTGAGATTGCAGATATGTCAGCAGACGGTCAGGAAGGTGTAGATAAAGCTCTTGCGCTTGAGCCTGATGTCGTGATTATGGATATTGTATTGCCTACAATTGATGGGATTGAAGCTACAAAAAAGATTAAACTTGCAAATTCACGTATAAAAGTTTTGATGTACACCTCAAGAGAGGATGAAGATGATATATTTGATTCATTCCAAGCCGGAGCTGACGGATATATTACAAAAGGTGCGACATCAGAGCAGACAGTCTCTGCTGTATTGGCTGTGAGTGAAGGTGCAGGGTGGCTTGACCCAGCTATTGCCAAAGTTGTTCTTACGAATATAAGACGTACTACCTCAACTCCGCAAAGACGCGGTGAAATTAATTATAAACTCGGTAAAAATTTATACGGATTGACCGAAAGAGAAATGGAAGTCCTAGCTCTAATTGTGGATGGACTAACTAACCCTCAAATAGCAGAAAAGCTTGTTATAACAATTTCTACAACAAAAACTCATGTTCATAGTATTTTGCAAAAATTGTATGTTGGAACTCGTGCTAAAGCTATTGCAACCGCTATGAAAGAAGGACTTGTCTAAAATGTTTCGTATTTGGCTTTTAGTTTTTGCTTTTCTGCTGAGTAATATATCTGTATATGCTTTCTCATTTACAAAAAGTGCAAAAGAAGAGGAAGCACAATACCTGAAAAAAGAAAAAAAAGAAGATTTAAAAGAAGAATATGGCCGTAAAAAGAAAAATCTTAATCCTCAAGCTTATATGACGGTAGAAGAATATGAAATGCTATCAGCCCCGAAAGATAAAACTATTCAGGAAATACCTATTCCAAAGCCTCAAAAAGCTTCTGATATGAAATATGTGCCTCAGCCAGATTATGAAATAGTAAGGTATAATAATCCGCCTGGAAGTCCTGAACTTTCTTTAGGAGATGACTTTAAAAGACGTCGTCAGGCGAATGCGCAAGGAATTGTTTCTCCTGATTATAGAATTTTAGTTTATCCGTCATTATATTATTATCCTAAAAATGCGGTTGTTACCTGCGATTTATTTGTAATTCCATTAGAGCAAAAGGGAAATGCTCTTTCTAAAATAAAAAAAGCTAATGTAATGCACAGACTACCAGATCCTATATTATCAACGGAAAAGTCTATTGAAAATTTTGGGGCTTTTAATACTTTGACTCCGATTGATTTTTCAACTGACGGGACTAAACTCCTTGTGAAAGAAAAAATAGGCGGAAGACATGACGGTATCTGGCAGACTAATGCTATTGTATATGACTTTGATACTAATAGTTCTTATAAATTAAATGAAATCAGAGATGCTATAATTTACTATTGGAAAGAGTATAAAAACCTTAATTTACGTGAGGTTAGATGGGATATATATCCTCTTGGTTTTGATTTAAATAATCCAGATAGAGTTGTAGTATCAGCTTATGCTTATACTGGTCAAGCTCCTGTATTTTTAGGCAATTGGAGCATTGATATTCAAGGTAAACGTACAATGCTTATATCATTGAAGCCTCAAGAAGTTCAGATAAGTATGAATGGGGTCAAAATGATTAAATCAGGAGTTATTCCTCCAACAATTCTTGAAATAGAAGAAAAACAAGCTATATATGAGGATAAACTTGATAATAAAAAGAAAAAAGAAGAGCATGAAAAGAAAATAAAAGAAATTGATACTGAATATAAAAATAAATTAAAAGAGCTTGAAAAAGAGTATAAGTATCAAATGGATGATTATAAAATTAAAGATAAGGTAGAAGGCTCAACTTCAACTAATGATTCATTAGAAAAAACTGAAGAATTGCTGGAGCAGGCAAAACAGAAACGCTTGGAAAAAGAAGCAAAAGAAAAGGCAAAACAAGAAGCTAAAGAGAAAAAACGTTTAGAAAAAGAGCAGAAAAAACAAAATCAAAGTACAGAAGATTCCAATACGGATAATTCGCTATAAAAATTGTTATTTTAATGAGTTTTTAATTAATTCAAGTTTTTGAGAACGAGTAAGGTGTTTTATTCGATATTCTTCTTTCATAGCTTCTGATTTGGTTGAAAATTCTTTATTATATAAAATTTTTAGAGGTTTGTGCGCTTTGGTGAATTTTGCGCCTATACCGTTTATGTGCGCCTCAAAACGTTTTTGTACGTCATCGGTATATCCGCAGTAGAGCTTATCATCTATTGTTTGCAAAATATATACGTAAAACTTCTTTTCCATAATATAAAAATATAATAAAAAAGACGACTTGAAATCGTCGCCTTAAATTATTTTCTTTCTTTATTTTCTATAAAACCTTTTTCTTTATTTCTATACGAATGAGGTAAAGCCTCCGCCTCCACCGCAAGAACCTGAACTAGAGGCTGATGCGCAAGCTGTTGCTCCTGCAAATCCTGAGCAATCTGTACCGATTAATGCAACAGCATTTGCAAAATTACTTAGAAAACCTGAGTTTACAGTTCCTGTTTCTGGATTTGAATAATTTGAAAAATCTATATTTAATGAATATGGACTGTTAATTGAAATTGTGTCATAAGAATTCATAGCTAAATAACTTTTTTCTGATTTCATAGCCAAAGAACCTGCAGTTTCAGCTGTTTCTGATTTTTTACTTTTGCTTATTGTGCTTGGTCTTTGTTGTTGTGAAGTGCGTGCAAAAATGTTGTTACTCATTTTATAACTCCTTTTAGCCTCGTGGTACTTATATAAAAAAAAATAAATTTAGTGAATTTCAGCATGGATATTTTTTGTAACATTTGTTAACATAAAAATCTTTGTATTATATAGATCCATTGATTGATAAAATCTATTCTATTGATTGATGTCCTTTACAACAGAAAAGGATATGCTATTTATGTGAAAACAGATTGGGGAAATATAGAGGAAAAAATGAAAAAGTTATTTTTAAATCTAATACTCACAATAATGATGCTTTCATCAGTAGCATTTGCTTCTGAGAATATCTTGAATGCCGTAATAATAGAGGGCACCGAAAGCGGTAATAATATTGTTTTAAGAACAGACAATCCAACTAATATTAAAAAAGTCTTAAAACCAGATGGAACTTTAGAAATTGACATAAAAAATATTTCAACTTCAATGAACTTGGATACAAAATACATTAATGCAAACAAAATAAACAATGTCGTTATTGAAAATTCTGGAAATAATGAAGTTAAGGTATTTGTACAAGGTGAAAATGCAGACAAATCAAATATCATCTTTGATACACCTGCGTCCGCACCAATTGTCGTAAGCGATGGGCTTTCTAAAAAGCAAATTGGATGGATTGCAGCATCATTTTTATTGATATGTATTCTTACCGGAAGTTTCAGAAATTCTGTTGAAAAGGACGAAAAGATTACTCTCAGAAACGATTTAACAGAACGAGAAATTAAGTTATATAAAGAATTAAAGTCGGATATTTTGACATCTGCAAAGATTGACAGCAGATTGAGACAAAGGATGACAGAAAGAATTACAAAACAACCCCAAAGAGCTAATACAATAAGAAGTATTCAAAGAATGGCATTAAAATAACTCAAATTACCCAATAGTAATTAAATCTGATACGGAACCCTTAAATTTTAAGGGTTTTCTTTTTATTATGAAAAATACTTATCAATAATATCAGTAATCTTTTTAGCTGAAGTTCCATCCCCATATGGGTTAACAGCTTTTAAACGAGTATTTTTAAATGTATCTGATAAGATTTTTTCACTGTATTCTAGGATCTTTTCATAATCAGCGCCAACTAATACTGATACTCCAGCATCAATACCTTCTTGGCGTTCGGTCTCATAGCGCATAACAAGTGTCGGACATCCAAAGGAAGGAGCTTCTTCTTGAATGCCACCTGAATCAGTCAAAATTAATTTTGCATTTTTCATCAGATAAACTAAATTAGGATAATCTAACGGTGTCAAAAGCTTTACATTACTATATTTTTGTAAACGTGAATGTATTTTATCTTTTACATTTGGATTCGGGTGTACTGGAATTACAAATATATGATCAGAATATTTATCTGCTAAATATTCAATGGCACTTATAATTCTATCTATTCTTTCACCATGATTCTCACGTCTGTGAGCAGTAATTAAAACTAATTTATCATCTATAGTAATATTATTCTTCTTATAAAAATCCTTGCTTTCAGCTAAAGTTTCTTCTGATAAGCAAAACAATGCGTCAATTACTGTATTTCCGACAACATGAATTTTATTTGAATCTATATTCTCTTTTAAAAGAGCTTGTCTGTTTTTCTCAGTAGGTGCAAAGTTTAATTCTGCAACGCGAGAAGCCATTTGGCGCATAACCTCTTCAGGAAACGGTTCATAAATATCGTAAGACCTTAGTCCAGCTTCTACGTGGAATACAGGAACTTTATTGTAAAAACTTGCTAAAGCTCCGCATAAAACTGTCATTGTATCGCCTTGAACTATTGTCGCATCAATCTTATTATCAGAAAATACTCTATTTAACGCAGTTAAAATTCTTGTTTGAATCTCTAAAAGAGATTGATTCGGCCTCATACAATCTAAATTCAGGTCAGCTTTTAAATTAAAATAAGCCAGAGTCTGATTTGAAAGCTCTTTTTGTTGTTCAGTATTGCAAACTATTACATTATATTTATCCGGATGTTTTTTTAATTCTATAATTACCGGAGCCAATTTTATAACTTCAGGTCTAGTCCCGAAAACTACAAGTATATTCTTCTTATTCATACTAAAATTTTATAACAAAATAATATATATGCAAACAAATAATAAAATTATAATAATGCATTTATATATATAGGCGGGGGATTAATCAAAAAACTTATATTTTATAATTAATGTGTATAAGGGAGGTAAATATGATAGAGTTATATGTCCTAGATAGTTGTCCATACTCACAAAAAGTTATGAAATACTTAGAAGAAAATAATATAGAATATATCAAACATGATGTTTCAGAACCAGAAAATTACGAAGCTTTGCAAGAAATCGGAGGAAAGTCTCAGGTGCCTTTTTTGTTTGATAAGGATAAAGATTTAAAACTTTATGAATCAGATGATATTATTGAATACTTAAAAAATAATTTATAGGTGTAGGACTATGTTTTTTAATAAATATCGAGATGACGGTAATGACTATAATGAGTGTGTTGCAAGAGGAAATTGCTCAACACCTCCTGAAGTCAGAGCTTTTCAAGAAGTTATGATTATATTTTTAAGACAGCTAGCTTATTACGAACTTAAGCAAGAGCAGTTGAATATATCATATTTTGACAATAAAGAAGTTATTTTAGAAGGAATACTGTCATTAATTGCAACAAATAAATATTCAAATGAGCAGCTGCTTGAGATTATAAGCAAAATTTACTCTAAACTTCTATATGCAAGAAAAGAGTATCAAAATTTTTGTAATGATAATAATTTGAAATCAGATGAATTTAAATTATCGATAAAATTAACTCCGGCAATGACAATCAACGAAATCATCAAATCTGGAGAAAAGGCCCTTCTTGCTCGATATAAAAAATTGCCAATGCAACAAAAAAATCTCTATGAAATTCTGATTCTTACGATAAAAAGTATTGCAGTGAATCTAGAAAAACTTAGAGAATACAACAAATTTGATGATAGTGCATATAAAGAAATTTTAATTGGACTTGATTTACTTAACCATTCAAGATCATCTGCGGAAAAAATCAAGAGTACAATTGACAAATTAGCAACAATAGATTTAACTTTAATAGATTTGTTGAGCCATTCTCAAGAAGAAAAATTTGGCAAAATCATTAAAAATACCGTATCAAAGTCAACAAAACCCGGCAAAGCTATACTTGTCTCAGGCGCAAATATTAATATTTTGTATAATTTATTAGAAGCCTCTGAAGATATGGATTTTTCTGTATATACACATTCGGATTTGCTAATTGCTCACTCGTTTGAAAAATTTCAAAAATTCAAACATCTAAAAGGTAATTACGGTTCATGCTCAAGCAACTGCGTACTTGATTTTGCAACTTTCCCTGGTCCAATTTTACTTACAAAAAGTGATTATCCTAATATAGATTATCTTTATAGAGGAAAACTTTTCTCTTCAGAAAAAATTACGCCACATGGCATTTTAAAGGTTGAGAACAATGATTTTTCTGAAATATTTGAAGCAGCTCTTGAATCAAAAGGGTTTTCAAAAGGCAGACAATTAGATGACATTGAAGTAGGATATGATTATGATAAAACGATTGCGAAATTTAAAGATATTGCACAAAAAATTAACTTAGAGGAAATTAAAAATCTGTTTATTATTGGTTTATCAGATAATTCGTCAATTCAAAACGAATATTATTCTATATTATACAAATTGCTCCCAGAAAAAAGCTATATACTAACTTTTTCGCATCACACTAATATTAAAAACCAACTTTATATCAATCTTGCAGGTAATTTACCTTCTGTTTATAGGCTTTTATTGGAACTGTTTAAAGAAATTCCAATTTCAT
>CALVAU010000030.1 GCA_944325615.1 Candidatus Gastranaerophilales bacterium
AGCTGTAAAAGAAGTTTTTGTAAGACTTTATGAAAAAGGATTAATTTATAAAGGCAAATATATCGTAAACTGGTGCCCAAGATGTAAGAGTGCGATTTCAGATGTAGAAACTGAATACGCAACAGAACAAGGCCATATGTGGGAAATTTCATACCCTCTAAAAGGTGAATCAGGTGCAATTATCGTTGCAACAACAAGACCTGAGACAATTTTTGGTGATGTTGCAATTGCAGTACACCCATCTGATCATAAATATTCTGAACTTGTCGGAAAAACGGTTGTAATTCCTCTTACTGGCCGTGAAATTCCGATTATTGCAGACGAGTATGTAGATAAAAACTTCGGTACCGGAGCTGTTAAAATTACTCCTGCTCACGATCCAAATGATTATGAGGTAGGAAAACGTCATAATCTAAAACCTATTTGGGTAATTGATGAAGAAGGTAAGATGAAAGCTTGTGGTGAGGTTCCACCTGAGCTTCACGGACTTGATAGATACGAAGCTAGAGAAAAAATTATCGGAATGCTTTCTTATAAAAATTTCTTGTTAAGAACTAGAGATCATGAGCATAATGTTGGTAAATGTCAACGCTGTGGTACAACAATTGAGCCGTTACTTTCTGAGCAGTGGTTCGTAAAAATGGAACCTCTTGCTAAAGAAGCAATTGCAGCAGTAAAAGATGGCCGTATAAAATTCTTTCCTGACAGATGGGAAAAGAATTATTTAGGTTGGATGGAAAATATTCGTGATTGGTGTATTTCCCGTCAATTGTGGTGGGGACATCAAATTCCTGCATATTACCATAAAGTAACTGGCGAAATGGTAGTAGCAAGAGAAAATCCTGATCCTGAAAATTATGTACAAGATCCAGATGTCCTTGATACTTGGTTTTCTTCAGGACTTTGGCCGTTCTCTACTATGGGGTGGCCAAATACAGAAGCAGAAGACTTTAAGAAATTCTATCCGACAACTACTTTAGTTACAGGATTTGATATTATATTCTTCTGGGTAGCAAGAATGATTACTATGGGGCTTGAATTCACAGGTAAAGCACCATTCTCAACAGTATATATTCATGGTCTTATCAGAGATGAAAAAGGCCAAAAAATGTCAAAATCTAAAGGTAATACAATTGACCCTGTAGAAATTATTGACAAATACGGAAGCGATGCTTTGAGATTTACAATGACTTCATTATGTACTTATGGCGGTCAGGATATCAAAGTAAGTGACGAAAGATTTGAATATGGACGTAATTTTGCGAATAAAATCTGGAACGCTTCAAGATTTGTATTAATGAATTTATCAGGTGTTGATAATAAAGATATAGATTTTAACAATCTTACAATCGCTGATAAATGGATTTTGAATGAGTTGAATAATACAGCAAAAGAAGTTAATGAAAATATTAAAACTTATAGAATAGGTGAAACTGCACATATTCTATATGACTTTTTCTGGAATAAATACTGTGATTGGTATGTAGAAATTGCAAAAATTCAATTGCAGGATGAGACATTAAAATTGAATACTCAAAGAGTCCTAAGATATGTACTTGATCTGTCTTTGAGATTGTTACATCCGATTATGCCTCATATTACAGAACGCGTATGGCAATTAATTCCGAAAAATACAGATTGTAAAGCTTTAATTGTTGCTGAATATCCAACTTATACTGACAAATTGGATTATCCAAAACAGGCTAAGGAAATGGAATTGGTGTTCGAGACAATCAAATCTTTGAGAAATCTTCGCCAAGGATTCAATATAGCTATGTCAGTGAAATTTGATATAGAAATCAGAGCAGATAAAGATGAAAAACCTATTTTTGAAGAAATTGAAGCTTATATCAAACGTCTTGCTCGTGTAGAAAATATAAAATATGGCAAAGACTCTGATGAAGCTCCTAAAAAATCAGCAACTGCGGTTGTATGGGCTTCAAAAATAGTTGTACCTTTGGAAAATCTGATTGATTTTAACGAAGAAATTGCAAGACAGCAAAAGAAACTTGATAAATTAACAGGAGAGAAAAAGTCACTCTCCGGCAGAATTAATAATCCGAAGTTTGTAGCGAATGCTCCTCAAGAGTTGATTCAGCAAACGAAAGAAAGAATAGAGGAAATTACCCTACAAGAAAATACAATACAAGAGCTGATTAATTCACTTAAAAACTAAATATACGCATTAAAAATATTAATGTTATTTCCTGCTCAATTTAAAAACTTTTTTAAATTTTGTTAACGAACTTTAAAAAAGATTTACAAATTGACAAAATTTTGTTACAATAAAATGTGTAATTAGTTTATGTCAATGACAATGGAGTAAAGATGGCATCAAGTGAATTAGATTTCGAAGAATTATTAAAACAGTACGACTATAATTTCCAAAAAGGTGATCTTGTAAAAGGTTTAGTCTGCGGCTATGACAGTCAAGGCGTAATGGTTGATATAGGAGCAAAAACCATCGCTGTTGTGCCAACCCGTGAAGCTGTTGACAAAGATGAAAATGTAGAAACAAAATTGGAAAAAGGTAAAGAATACGAATTTTTAATTATTAAAGAAGAAGATGAAGACGGTAAATTTTTATTGTCTCGCAAAAAAGTTGACTTTGCCTATGCTTGGAAAGAATTGGAAAAAGCAAAAGCTGCTGATGAAACAATTCTTGGAACTATTGCCGGTATTGTTAAAGGCGGAGTTCTTGTTGAAATTTCAGGCGTAAGAGGTTTTGTTCCTTCTTCTCAGTTGAGAAGTAAAGAAACTGATTTGGAAGTAGGCGGTAAGCTTGAATTAAAAATCCTGACACTTGATAGTCAGCAAAATAACTTTATTCTTTCAAATAAAAAAGTTTATGAAGATAGCGCAGTTGAAGCTCGTAAAAATGTATTCTCACAAATTGAGCCTGGACAAGTTGTAAAAGGCGATGTTGTAAGAATTACAGATTTCGGAGCTTTCATTGATTTAGGCGGAATCGATGGTTTATTACCACTTTCTCAATTGAGCTGGAGATGGATTGATCATCCGACAGATATTCTTAAAGTCGGTGATAAAATTGATGTTGAAGTTATTGCTGTAGATCATGATAAACAAAGAGTTTCATTAAGTTTGAAAAATTTGGAACCGGATCCATGGCTAGAAGCTGAAAAACAAATTAAAGAAGGCGATAAAGTAGAAGGAACTATCACAAGAATCAAACATTTTGGTGCATTTGTAGAAGTATTCCCAGGTGTTGAAGCTTTGTTGCCTCACAATGAAGTTGTTGAATTACAAAACCAAAAAGATTCAATACTTCAGGTTGGAGACAAAATTGAAACTTATATTTTAAAATTCAACCCGACAGATAAACGTATTGCTTTGACAGTAAATGAGCCAAAAGCAACAGAAGAATAAATTAAAACTATGATAAAAGAACGTCGTCTTAGAAAATAAGGCGACGTTTTTTTAATTTACATGATTGAAATTAGGATATACTATTCCTCTAAATGCAGTATTTTTGTTAATTTCTGCTGTATATTTCCGAGGATATACCGTATAATTATTTTAGATTATGTTGACTTTTTGGAAAATATAATTATATAAAGAATTGAAGTAGGTAATAATGAGCTTTTAATAAGGAGAGAACTTATGGGCATGGCAGCATCACAAGCAAGATATTTAGGCTTGACCGCTAGAAAAACCAATGTAGAGTACGAAGGTCAGCAAGTTAACCAGGCACGTACAGCTTTGGCAAATCAGTTAAATAATACATTTAATGATTTAATTGCTTTGGAAGTTCCTACTGCTCCAAGTACTCAAGATTTTACAACAACTCAATATTCTTACGAAGATGGTACAGTTGGTGAAACTATTTCAAGTATGACACCATTAGATAACGATCCTGATGGATACAATTATTTAGTAACACATTTCCATTATGCTGATGTGTTTACCGGTATAGAAAATAAAAAACGTAACCCTCAGGTTTATGTAAGCGATAGGGTTGATAATAAAGAGATTGAAGAAAATAAAATTCAAACAATAACAGATCCTAACACTGGAGAAGTAATCTATACTATTAATGGTAAAGAATGTAGAGCATACGATGAAAATGATGTTGATCAAAAAGCTATATATGATCAATTAGCAAACAGTTATAGTGATATAAAAAATGCTGATCCTGAAAATCTTTTGACATACACAGATGCAGGTGGAAATATTCACTTTGTAATGAAAGATCAACTTGAAAATGCAGCCATAGGTGCAGTTGATGAAACAACTGGAAAATCAGAGCTTTCAGATTATTATATAAAGAACTCTAAACCTACAATTGATACGATTGTTGGTAATAAAGTAACAAGCACAACAGATCCTGAAAGCGGTTCATCATCTTATGCTGTAAATGGAAATACTTGCACAAAATATGATGAATCAAATGAAGAGCTGAAAGCAGCTTACGAAAAAGCAGTTTCAGAAAACCCTGCACTCGGAAAAATTAATCCTGATCAATTATATACTTACACAGATAAAAATGATGGAATTCATTTTATATCAGAAGATGATTTGAAAGGTATAATGGATGGTACCGCATCCGGAAATGACTATTCAGTGTCTTATGGTGTACCTATAATGGTAGGTAACGTAGAATTGTCAGTTTATAATCCGGATGATAAAGAACAAAGTGCAGCATATGAGCAAATTTTAAAAGATTGGCCTACATCTGTATTTGCAAATTCTGATTCAACTATATACACCTGGGAAAGTGGCGGTCAAAGATATTTTGCCAGTGAGGAAGAATTAATGGCATCTTGGAATAGTGCGCCTGATCCTACCAAACCAACAGAAAACCAAAATACATTAAATTACTATTGTGCAAAAGATGTTTCTACAAAAATTGAAGTAACAGAAAAGGCTTTGATTGATTTTAATGATCAAGGCAGAGCTGAATCCATAAGATTTGAGGATTCATCGCTTGTAATCCCTCTTATTACGGAAACAAAAACCGATGAAGAGGCATATCAAGATGCAATGAATCAGTATAATTATAATCAAGCTGTATATGAAAAAGAAATCGAAAATATTAATGCTAAGACAGAAAAAATTCAACAGCAAGACAGAACTCTTGAGTTGAGACTGAGACAGCTAGATACAGAACAGGAAGCATTGCAGACAGAAATGGAAGCAGTTAAAAAAGTAATTGATAAGAATATTGAATCTACATTCAAAACATTTGAATAATTGATAAAAAGAGGTTAAAATGGCTTACAAAAATGACAGTTATCTTGTAATAGCAAATAAATTCGGCTCAGCAAGCGGAGATGCAAAAGCTCAGTTATTTGAAACTTATGACAAACTTCGTGACCTTACGGTATCCGGAAGCGGCACTGGTACAGGTTTTGAAATGACAGGAAGCTTTTTGTATCGAATGGCGAGCTTGTTTGCTCCATCATCATTTGCAACTGTTTTTGGGGCCTCTGAGTCAATGAATGTTCCAGGAACCTCATACGCATCTCAATTCTCAGGTAATACTGCTTTTGGTCTGGATTCATTATATAATTATTCAGGTTTCCCTGGTGGTGGAGCAGCTCCTATTTCGTGGGGGCTTGGTGGGTATGCAACAGGCGGAGCATCCTCTATTCTTTCAGGATGGGGAACTGATACAGGTGTTGCAACAGGTTATGCCTCAGGCATAGGCGGAATTGCCGATATCGCAAGTGCTGCAGCTTATGGTGTCGGTACCGCAAACGGTTTTGGTATGGCTGCAAGAAATATTGTACTGCCTATCGCAGGTGTGATATCAGGATGGGGTGGTATAATGCAGGCCGCAGCGCCATATCTTGGTGAATATGGACTTCCTGCTCTTGTCATGGGTAACTTGATGCAAGGTACAACGTCAGCTGCTTTAGCTGCTTATCAAAATGTAACCGGTAATAT
>CALVAU010000031.1 GCA_944325615.1 Candidatus Gastranaerophilales bacterium
GATTCTAATGCAGCTTTAGCTACACCCATAATGTTGTAATTTGCAACAACATATTCAGATCCTAAGTATGTAAGAGCAAATATTGATCCGCCTTCGTTCATAATCGGCTCAGCATGTTTGCACAAAGAAATTAGAGAATATGCACTAACGCCCATTGCCAAATCCCATCCTGCACGTGATGTATCAATAAATCTGCCTTGCAAATCTTCTTTTGCGGCAAAAGCAACTGCATGAACTACGAAATCAATTTTACCGTAAACTCTTTCACATTCTTTAAATACTGCGGCAACTTCTTCTTCTTTTGTTACATCACAGTTCATAATAATCTTTGCACCCATTTCTTCTGCAAGCGGTCTTACCCGTTTTTCCATAGGCTCGCCAGCGTAAGTAAACGCAATATCTGCACCAGCTTCATATAACTGTTTTGCTATTGCGTATGCAATACCATGAGTATTTGAAACTCCAAAGATAACACCCTTTTTACCTTCCATTAATTTCATAAGTATTTCTCCCTCATCAATAATTCTTTACGCATAAATTTTACCAAAAATATTTTATTAAAGCAAATTAAAAAACAAGATAAAATGAATTATTAACTTATGTAACAAAACTAAATCTTACTGAAATCAGGTTATTTAAGAAGTTTTTATATATTTAAGAGAGCTTAACAAGAGGAGAGCTGTATATAAATGGTAGACGGCATTAACAATCTATCCAAAACAGAGTTAGCCAAAATCGCCCTAGCGAAAAAAGGTGTAAACACTGCTTCTGCTCAAAAACCGGCTTGGATGACCGAAAACGGTTCTATTTGGAATGCTCCTCAAAAAACAGAAACTAAACCTAAAAGCATTAACGATCTTACATCTTTAGATGCAAGCAAAATGAAAACAAAAAAAGAGTGTGAACAAGCTCTTGAAGATATTAATAAATTCACTCAAGGTAACCCTATTTTAAACTCAATGTTTAAAAGTAAGGTTGAAGAAATTAATAAAAAGAAAAACGAATTATCATTCAGCGAATCTCAACAAAATTTACAGAATATATCAGAAGGCAAATCGACAGAGCAATCTTCAGCTTCAGGCGATTCTTCAAAGACAGGAAATACTAAAGGTGAAGAACTTGATGCAAATAACATTAGTGCATCTGAAGGCCGTGCTATGGCAAGCAGTTTGGACAGTCAAAGAGAAAGCCTTGAAAAAGAAACTAAATCTGTAGAACAAGACGGTAAAACTGCTGAATCTTATTCTAAAGATGCTCAAAAGAAACAAAAAGCTTTAGCTAAAGAACAAAAATCCTTAGACAAACAATACAAACAACAAAGTAAGACTATTCAAAAAAATCAGGCTGAAATTGCATCTTTAACAGATTCACTTAACACTGAAAGTGATGAAGTAACAGCAATGCAAAGTGAATTAGACAGCCTTATGTCTGCTAACAGCACCGGCATTGGTGTAAATAGTGCATTTTCACTTTCACTAGCAGGTACTGAAGAATATCAACAAGACTTGCAAGCTCAACAAGAAGATCCTAATGCTGCAAGAATTGCTGAACTTCAAGGCCAAATTTCTACAAAATCTGCCTCAATGCAAAAAACAGGGGCTAAAATCGGTAAACTTCAAACCTCTACCAATAAGTCAATAAAGACAATGCATAAGGTAACAACCAAATACATGGCTAATACCTATAAAACTCAAGCCGCACTTGAAACAAATCAAAAAGCTTCCGACACAATTCTTGATATAGCCAATAAATTTGAGGAAGTAAGCACTACAATAGCTACAGCCGGATCTACAGTTAAATATGCAGGTATGGCACTTATAGCTTTAGGACAATCTACAACCTGGTGTTTTGGTGCCGGTTCTGCATTAATTGCTGCTGGTACTGTAATGCAAAAAGCAGGTACCATAGCTGAAACTGTCGGTCAATATGGTCAATTAGCAGCAAATGTTACAAAAACAGCTTGTTATGCAGCTCAAGGAAATCTTGCAGGAGCTCTTACTAGTGCAGGAGCTGCGATTATGTCAGGTACTGCGGCAATAGAAGGGTCACAAGAATGGGGTAAGACTTTTGCAGAAATCGATAAAAAAGCAACAGAAGCAACTCAAAAACTTGCAGCCGGTGTCGCAGCTAAAAAAACTGTAAATGAAATGGTCGAAAACAATGCTTTAGGCAACTTATCTAAAAAACAAGCTACAAAACTTGCAAAAGACGGTGCCTTAGAACAACTTAAAGGTGAATCAGCTGATGCGATAAATGCTTCATTTAAAGATGGTATCGGTAATGCCGCACAAAAAGCCTCAGAAGGAGCTTCAACAGCTGTAACAAGTGCTGTCGCTGCAACTGAAAACATGTCAAAAGAAGCAATTAAAGAAGGTATCAAAAACGGTACTATTGCAGTAACGGCAGATTCTACAACTATCGTAAGAGAAGCCGCTGAAGAACTTAAAAAAGAAGGTTCTAATAAATTAAAATCAATGGATACTTGGAAAAAAATAGGAACTTCATTCCAAACAGCTGGTCAAAAAATGATGGCAATGACTACAGGCGGAAATCAAACCGCTCAAAGCAAAGGCGGATATGCTCCTCATTATTTGACAAACCCATCAAAAGGATATGCAATGTTTGCTGATACACAAGCGAGACGACAAAAACTTGCAGGAAGATATGCAGCTTAAATAAAAAAGACCAATCAATGATTGGTCTTTTTTTATTGATTTATAATTTTAGATTTGCTTACCGCTTCCGCTTGAAGAAAGCATTTGTTGTTCTTCCAGAAGCAAGTTCAAATATAATATTCTGTTTGCTGTTGCACTATCTAGGTTTACAAACTCAGCACCTGCTCTTACATCTGACGCTGTAACAATTTTGACATCAGCATTTATATCAATATCACCATATGTAATATGTACGGGAACAACATCGCCTACTTTCAAATTATTATGATGAGTTACAGCCATACCGCCTCTTGATATATCTACAATTGACGAAATCTTATCGGTTGCATCTAATTTCAAAGGTATTGTTCCATCGATATTAAATCTCATATACTGACGTTTATCAACTACACTGATGTTATCTGCAAAAACTTTTTTCCAAGTACGTTTTGCATCATCCATAGTTACCCCATGGTCATCGTCGTCATCGTCTCCGGGAACGGGACCATCATCATCGTCGTCGTCATCATCTCCGGGAACTGGGCCATCGTCATCATCGTCGTCATCATCTCCGGGAACTGGACCGTCATCGTCATCATCATCTCCTGGTTCTGGAACTATCAAATGATCATCATCATCGTCATCATCACCATACCAAGGCTTATCTTCTTGAACACTACCTCCAGTATAGTAGTTACGTTCTTCTTCTTTTCTTCCGATTGAGGTAACATCATCTTCTCTTACTGCATTAACTCTGATTGTAGGATCATTTCCACTCATATCAGTCATTGATGTTCTGTCATCATATACCCAATATGTTTTACCATCTTCGTTTCTTTCTCTACCCATATAGAAACGATATCCACCGGCATAGACATTATCACCTGTGAATACAATTTTTGCATTGTCATCAACACGACCGTTTTTGATAATAATATGAGAATCAGCCCAGTGACTGTGAACGCCATCAACTAAACCTGCATCATCAACTCTTGTATTAGGGTTGATATCCAAAGCTTTTACAATTACAGTATCAGGAGCAATATCACCATTTGGTCCGAAATAATCTTCAGGAGTATAAGGAACAGTTCCTAAATTATCAATTACAAATTCTGCACCACGAGTTACTAAATTCAAACCTTTATCTGCTGTAACTTCTCTTATATAGGTATTTCCTGAAAATTCTGCATTAATTGAACCTTCTCTTGAAATCATAGTACCAACATTTGTGTCATACTTATCATCCAAGCCTTTTATGTTGATATCATTAATTGCAAGTACATCCATACCATATTCTGCATTTGGTGCATATTCAAGTTTATCTAAATCATAACCTGCGGTATTAAACTGTCCTGCAGTTTGGTTAAATGTCAATTTATTATCACCATCACCAATTTTATCACTAGCAATAAGTGCGATGCCTTTACCATCTACATTTGCTTTTGTCGGATCTGTTGAGGCATTTAAGATTGAGTAACCTTTGTTATTTTCATCAAAATCCGCTGCTGTTAAGATAACTTTTCCATCAGCTTTGATATGATCAATTTTCAAATCTGAATTTTTACCAGCTATATTAATATTTAAGTCTTCTTTTGCTTGATTTTGTTCTGTAGTTGCAGTAATTGCACCATCAACATTTACATTAATTGATTTTGTAAAGTCTCTAGAATCAGGGCCTACTCCGATAAACATACCTTTGTTTCCGTCATCAAGACCGATTGATCCGTCAACCACATTAACTTTTAAATTTCCGCCGTTTGTTGTTTTTATAAGGGTTTTGTCAACTCCTGAATTTAGAAGGCTTCCATTTTCAATATTAATGTTTACATCATCGCTTGAAGTTATGTAATTATCATTTTTAGTTTCATCACCGATTACAACATTTGAATTTGAGTTTTTAATATTCAAGCCGTTTGTATTAATAAGTCCTGCAACTTTAATACCTTCTTTGCCGCTGTTTTCAATATATGTGCTTGAATTATTGTTGATACGGCCTGTTGATGATAAATTGATACCATCACGACCTGTATTTGTAATTTTTAGTGAATTTTCAACATTAGAAACTGAATTTTGTGTAATTTTACCATCAATCAAAATTCCTTTTTCACCATTATTTGAGATATAAGTGTGATTTGAATTTTCTGAATTTATATGACCTGTTGAAGTAATATGAATACCTGATTTTTCGTTATCATTTTGAATTGTCAATCCGGCATCTAGGACTTTACCTTCTTTAGAACCATTGTTAGTATTAATATTTCCGGCAATATTTAGTCCACCATCACCTTTATTTGTAATATATGATTCTTTAGATATATTACCGTTAATATTAGCGGTTTCATTTATATTCAAAGCACCTTTGCCTGAATTTGTTATATTATAGTAGCTTCCATCCACATTAATAGTACCGTCAATATCCATTGATGCGATACTGTCATTTGTTATATTTAATTGAGGATTATGCTTTTCAAATACCGGGATATTTTCATCATCTGATACAATTTTGCTGGTTATATTTGCATTTTTATCAATATGCAAACCACCTACACCGGTATTTGAAATATTCATTTCACCGTTTTCTGAAATAACTTCGCCATCTATATACAATTTTTCACCTGAATTTGTTATATTAAGATGATTGTTATTTACTGATTTATGTGAAATCTTAGCACCGTTGTGAATATTAAGATCACCGTTTGAATTGATAATATCGGCATCACCTAAACTTTTAACAGTACCTGAAATATTCATACCTTCAGCACCGCTGTTATCGATAACAAGTTGACCTTCACTATCAATCAATGCATTTTTATTAATATTCAAACCAGTTCCGGTATTTTTAAGAGAAAGTAATTTATTGTCATTTTTTATAGTACCGTTTACAGTCAAATAACCGGCTTCGTTTACAAATTCTGCATTACCATTAGAATTTGAAACATTGCCATTTATTGTCATACCTTTTTCACCGGTATTTGATACAAACATATCACCGTTTGTATTTTTTATATTAGAATTTTCTTCAACAAAAATACCTTCAGCGCCTGTGTTAAGGATTTCCATATTGCCTTTGTCATTTGTAATATCAGCGCCATTGTTTATTTTAATTCCGCTTCCTGTATTATCAAACTTCATCAAGCCGTCTGAATTGTTTACTTTTCCATTTACAATCAATTCACCTGATTTGTTTGTATAAACTGAATTTCCATTTTT
Organism: Candidatus Gastranaerophilales bacterium; assembly: GCA_944325615.1. Lineage (GTDB taxonomy): Bacteria > Cyanobacteriota > Vampirovibrionia > Gastranaerophilales > Gastranaerophilaceae > Scatenecus. Next base: position 5,865 of record CALVAU010000031.1, read on the forward strand.
ATTAGTGATTGTACCATTTATTAATATACCGTCCTCACCGGTATTTGTCATAGTCAAATCACCATTTGTATTATTGATTGGAGCTCCATCTATTATAATTCCGCCTTTTGCTGAATTATCCAAGGTTAAATTACCATCTTCATTTTCGATAGAGCCTTTTACATCAATACCTTTTGTTCCTTTATTCTTTAAGGTAACATCGCCTTTTTTGTTATTTATCTCTGCATTTTGTGCTAAATATATACCATTTGCACTATCTGCAACAATATTTCCGTTTCTGTTTATAACATTTCCGTTAATATCAATTGAACCATTGGTTGTTGTCAAAAGTACATTACCGTTTGGATTTCTTATATCACCATCAGCAACGATACCTTTTGAGCCTTTACTTGTAATCTCAATATTACCTTTGCCGAAGTTTTTAAGAGTTGAACCTTGTGCAAGTTTTACTCCACCATCACCTGAGTATGCTGTAATTTTTATATTGCCGTTATCACTTGCAAAGCTATTTGCTGGTTTTAAATTATCTGTATTTACAAGACTATTAAATAAAACATCTGCCTGCGAGTTTGTTGTAAATACTTGATTGTTGTTGCCAACACCTGCCATTATTGAGTTATTAATATTTACAGCAGCAGCTCTTATATCAACATCACCGCGAGCTATAACTTTACCATCAATAGTTACAGTTCCGGTTCCTTCTGAATATAAATCAGATAAATCAGTTCTTATACTAGGGTCTTTTACGAAATCTTCATATTTTTTCTGATCAGGAGTTAAAACCGTCAATGAACCGACGTTCAAAACACCTGAAGCTCCGACAACCATACCTTTTGGCGAAATAAACATTACGTTTCCGCCATTAAACTGACCATTTGCATTTACTGCATTTACAATACCATTAATATCTATTTGGTTATCAACTAAGTTTACAAATTTTGAAACGTCTTTTCCATAATAATTAAAAATAAGATTTGCAATATCTCCTTCATCAAGCTTGAAGTTTTCGTATGTTTTGAAACCTACATTTTTATCACCAAACAATCCTTCTGGAGTAATGTCATATCGATTATGACCGCCACCAATATCTTCAGGCTTAACACCTGTAATCATACTTGCTGACGCCTGCGATGTTATAGACTGTTGAGCGACAAGACACAATGTTAGCGCAGAAAGTACAAGCTTCATATTTCTAGCGTTTTTTTGAGTCATTGCATATTTCCTTTCAATTTTTCCCTAATTCTTAAAATCTGATTTACCTTAAAAGTTGATGTACTATTATAACAAGCTGATTTTATTTTTTCTATTAATTGTTACCGTTTATTACAATAATAAAGCAAATTTTCAGGCAAAATAGACATACTTATATAAATAAATAAAGATACCTAAATAAAAAATATTGCTACTTTGTAAACTAATATTAAGCCTAATATTTACACTGGACGTTTCAATATAGTCTTAGAAACTAACCAATACGCAAGATAAAATATACCCATCAAGAATGTCATTTGCAAAATTGCAGGAATATATGGTGAATTTTTAAAAGCAAAGTAAACTAGCACCGTTGGCACAAATGCTGCTGATAAACGCATTAAAGTTCTTACTGGACAGTAACTTGCCAAATTCGGAATTCTTATTATCGCACTCAAAAAGAAATATACGAAATTTGCTCCAAGAGTTGCGATTCCGGCACCTTCCAAGCCCATTTTAGGAATCAATATAATATTTGCTGCAATTCCGACAATACCTGAAATTAATTTTAGAATAAAATCAATATATGTTTTATTTGCCAAGTGATATTGCAAAGTTGTGTAATCTGAAAGTGCCATAAAAAGGCAACCGAATGCAAAATAAGGTACAAGCCTGTATGCTTCTGAAAATTTTGTATTTGCAAAAAGATTAACAAAATCAGGAGCATATACTGAAACTATTGTAATTATGGGAACAGACACAACCAAAAAGTAGCCTGTAAATCTTGTAACTATTGGCCGCACATCATTTTTTTCCTCAAACATATTGAAAATACGAGGAACGGCAGCAACAGTTATTATAGAAAATATAGTCATGAACAACGGTAATGTAAGTCCGTATGCAACACCGACAAGCCCTACTTCTTTAAATCCACTTATGCTGTTCATGATAAACTTATTACTTTGATTTATTACCCAAGCACTCAAAGATGTTGCAGCTATCGGAATTCCATATTGAAACATTGGCAAAAGAACTTTGCCTTGAAGGTTAGGCTTTCTGAAATATTTTAAAATACCGCTTTGATAAATTAAAAGTATATCTATCAAAGAAATTGAAATTCCCATACCTAAAAGTAATGATAATGCTCCAAGATGGAAAAATTTTACAATAAATACGGACAATGCCATTGTCAAAATTTGGTTTATTATAGTTGAAAAGGTAAAAGAAATTGACTTCAACTGTGCTCTCAAAAGCTGGAAGAGCAAGGCTCTTATTGCAACTGGAATAATCAACAATAAAATACAGAAGAAATATTTTGGCTGGATATTAAAAAAGTCGTAAAAATTACCTCTAAAAACGTACGCAAAAACAAACATTGTACATATATTGAAAACTAATATAGTAACCAACATTGACAAATATTTTGGCAATTCATCAGCCAACTGGAATGATCTGAAAAATCTCAGACCTGATAATCCAACCCAATCTGAAAAAATTATGCACAAGAATGATAAGAAGGCAATTGACAGTGAATAAAGTCCATATTCCTCCGGCAATAAAATATTTGTATATACAGGTACAATTAAAGCATTACCTAACATTCCACATAATTTGGAAGGTGAATATTTAACTATATCTTTAAATATTGCATTCAATTGTTCATTATCAACAGCTTGATCTTCTGCAAACTTCATCCAAAAATTCCATATAAACTAAAACTAGAATTATAATACTATAAAATTTCTATTTGTACCACAGTGTAAAATAGCAAAAATTTTTATGTTCAGATTTCATATAAATATTATTAAAGTAAACAATATAGACACATCAAAATTTATGGTAACGAGGAAGTACAGACAAGCAATGCTTGTGCGAAATCTTGGTATAATATCTTCCGCAATTAATCTTAAAATCGGTGTTAACAATGCAATGTCTCATATGCTGCCGAACATGCTAATTTCCTATGGCTGTACTTGTTTTTGTGCAAAAGTTGCACATGATAGCCATTTAATCACAAAAACTTTAAAGCCTTTATATCAAAGTATTGTTAAACGAGCAAAACAGATTTATAAGCATTAATAAAATCATTTTTGACTAAACGATTTTACCGAATAAATCATACTCATCAGCCTTTTCGATATAAACATTTTCTATATCACCAGGCACAACCTGATTTTCACTTTTTGCATAAACAATTCCGTCAATTTCAGGGGCATCAGCATAAGATCTCATAATAACAACCCCGTCATCCGTATAACCTTCTACTATACAAGGAAGTGTTTTACCTATTTTTTCCTGATTTATTTCATAAGAAATTCTTTGCTGTAATGCCATCAGTTTTTTGTACCGTTCATGTTTAACTTTTTTGGGCACCTGATTTTGCATAGAATATGATGTAGTGTTCTTTTCCCTTGAATATTCAAAAACACCCATTTTGTCAAAACGCATTTTTTCAACAAATTTGTAAAGATGTTCAAACTGTTCATCGGTTTCACCTGGATATCCGACAATAAATGCCGTTCTTATTGCAACATTCGGGATTTTATCACGAAGTTTTTTGATTAAAACCTCATAATCAAATACTGGTCTGCGCATTGCTGCAAGAATTTCAGAATCTGAATGCTGCAGTGGTAAATCTATATATTTAACAACTTTATCTAATTTTGCGATAGCATGTATTAATTCATCGTTCAACTGTGAAGGGTAAGCGTACATTATTCTTATCCAGCCTAAGCCTTCAATTTTGTTTAATTCTTCTAACAGTCTTGCTAAAGAAGTTTTTCCGTAAATGTCTATACCGTAACTTGTCGTATCTTGCGCAATAAGAACAATTTCGGTAACACCTTTACTTACAAGTTTTTTAGCTTCTTCCACAATATTTTCAATACTTCTTGAATGATAAACCCCTCTTAGCTGCGGAATAATACAATATCCGCAATGATAATTACAGCCGTCGGCAATTTTTATATAAGAGCTTGCCCCCATTGTAATTTGCTGTCTTTCAACATCTTCAGGATATATATATTCAGGTTTTTCTGAAATTTTTTCAATATACTCATCATTTTTTTCATTAGCAATTTTTTCAACAGTCTCAACAATTTCACTGAAATCGGAAGTGCCAAGCATTGCACTTATTTCAGGAATTGCGTTTTTTAAATCTGTTTTATGTTTTTGAGGGAGACAACCTGTAACAATTACTTTTTTACCGTCATTGACCATCTCAAGAATTGATTGCACTGATTCTTTTTCTGCGTCATGAATAAATGAGCAAGTATTTACAATAACTATCTGAGCATCTTTTTCATCCAAAGTTATCTCATGACCTTTTTCAGCCAAAAGTCCTAACATAAGCTCAGAATCTACCAAGTTTTTTGCACATCCGTGATTTACCAATGCAATTTTCATATTATACCTCTTTTTTGATTACAGATTCAGTCTAGCATGAATAATATTTTTTGTAATCAGTACCAAGTATAATAAGATTGATAAATAGTTATAATTTATCCTTTATTTACTCTTACTTCCAAACCTTTTTTAACTAATTTGTTTATTAAACTTTGCGGAAACTTTGATAACAAACTTGCAAATAAAGCATCTTTACCTACGGTATATGAAGGTTTAGGATTTTTCATATTATCGACTTTGAGAACTAATTTAACAACTTCACTTACATCAAGACCTTTTGTACTATTTTTCAAAGCATTTTGTTCTAAAAAATTCATTTCTTTTTCAAAATCGCCATTATTTTTTATACGTTTTGCATTCTCATTAACTGCCTTTTCCCAAATCGGGGTTGCAATAGCTCCAGGTTTTATAGATATGACTTTTATATCTCTCTTAGTTTCAATCATTAAAGAATTAAATAAAATATCCAACGCTCTTTTGGAAGCACAATATGGAGATATAAAAGGAAAAATTCCAAAACTTGACATTGAGCTTATATTTATAATTTTTCCACACTCTAAAATCGGGAGAAGTTTTTGCGAAAATTTGAGATGCGAAAAAGTATTAATCTGAAATTGTTCTTTCAAATCCTGAATATCTATACATTCAATCGGGCCGGCAAGAACTGATCCTGCTACATTTATCAAGGTATCGACTTTTTCTGTTTTTGATTTAATAAAATCTACAGCGGATATAATCGTATCAGAATCTGACATATCAATATAAAAAGGAATTATATTTTCAGAAATTTTCTTTAATTCCTCAACTTTTTGACTGTTTCGATATCCTGCGAATACTATTGCATACTTAGAAAGCTCTTTTACAAGAGCTTTCCCTATACCTGATGTTGTACCTGTAATTATATAAGTTTTCAAATTTTTCATTACAAGCCCATGTATGATCCGAATAACGGTAAGTACAATGCCAACGCCAAAATAAGTACGATAGTACCGATTACAATCAACATTATCGGCTCAATCATTTTGGTCATTGTATCAATAATCGTATCAAGTTTTTTATCAATAAATTTTGTAGCTTGTCCCATCATATCACCCAAACGACCTGACTGCTCACCTGTTGATATCATAAACAAAATCATTTTAGGCATTACACCAGTCGCTCTTAATGCTGTTGATAAGTGCTGACCTTGTTGAACTTTGTTTGTAGCAATTGCAATTTGTTCTTTTAAAGTAAAGTTTGTCAAAGTCAATATTGATAGATACAAACATTCAATAATCGGTACACCTGCATCGTATGCAACTTGCAATACTGCAATGAAGTTTGCAAAGTTTGAATATTGAATCAAATCTGTCAAAACAGGAATTTTTAAGACGTTTTCATCAATTTTTCTTCTGCTCGGTTCCCATCTGAACAAGAATGAAATACTACCAAATATAGCAATAAATACCAATGGTACAAAGTACCAGTATTCTTTTAAGAATAGGCCCATACTCATCAAAGTTGCAGTAATCCAAGGTAATTCTTGTCCCATATTATCGAACATATCCTTGAATACAGGGAATACAAACATTAACATGACAAGTACGATAAATACAGCCAATAAAATTACGAACATCGGATACATTAATGTACCAATAACTTTACCTCTGATGTTTGCTTCTTTATTCAAAAGTTCCAACAAACGTTCGAGTGTTTTTTCCAACTCACCGGAATCTTCACCGGCTTTTACCAGACCGATATAAACCTGACCGAAAATTTCGGGGTATTTAGCAACTGTATCAGCAAATGTCGCCCCACCCATAATTTGTCTTCTCAACTCTTTTGATACAAGCCTTTGCTTAAGTTTTGCAGCATCATTTTCAATAAACATTAAAGATTCAATAATCGGAATACCGGCTTGAGCCAAAATTTGCAATGTTGATGTAAACTCAATCTTGTCCTGCAAGCCCAAACTTTTCATCGTACCGGGGCTATCATTTTTCTTTACATCATCCTTTTTTAAAGCTTCTTCTGTTACTTTAGTCGGCAAAAACCCAAGCTTACGAACATTATCACGAGCCTCGCGTAAACTTTCGGCTTCAACTTTACCTGTTACTATATCTTTATTATTTTTAAGTGCTACATAATTATAAATTCCCATTCCAACTCCTATTCATTTACAACACCAAGAACCCTGACGAATTCATCTATTGTTGTATAGCCCCCTAGTATATGAGCCATACAAGATTGGTTAAGAGTTTTCATACCGTTTTTAACAGCTGCATCTTCAATTTCCAAATCATGAGCACCCATTGCTATCAAACGTTTAATTTCTTTGTTTATCTGCATAATTTCATAAACACCTAAACGTCCTTTATATCCGGTAAATTCGCACTTATTACATCCTCTAGCTCGGTAAATCGGGGTTTTCATTAATTTTTGTATATCTTCTTCATCAACCAAAATTTGGCTTGCTTCTTCATAGGTAGGGTAATATTCCTCTTTACATTCATCACAAAGTTTTCTTACCAAACGTTGAGCAATTACACCAGAAAGAGTTGATGATACCAAATAGTCTTTTGCACCCATTTCAATCAAACGAGTAACAGTTGCAGCAGCTGAGTTTGTGTGAACTGTACTTAATACTAAGTGACCTGTCAACGCAGCTGAAATTGCGATTTCCAAAGTTTCATAATCACGAATTTCACCGACCAGAATGATATCAGGGTCTTGTCTTAAGATTGCACGCATACAAGATGCAAATGTAATACCAGCTTTTGCGTTAATTTGAGATTGGTTGATACCCTCAAGTTTAATTTCTATCGGGTCCTCAATTGTCGTAATATTTACATCTTCGTTGTTCAAACTTTTTAATACTGAATATAATGTTGTCGTTTTACCGGAACCAGTAGGACCAGAGGTTAAGATAATTCCGTTCGGACAACTTACCATGTTTTTGATTTTCGCAACGTCTTCATCTGAACCACCTATAAGTTTTATATTCTTATCAGCAGCATTCAAACTAACAGCTGGCGCCAATACACGGATACAGACCTTCTCTTTTCCTGATACAGGCAAAGTGTTTATACGGAAGTCATAAGATCCATCACGGTATTTAATTGAAAAAGTACCATCTTGAGGTCTTCTGTGTTCTGCAATGTTCATTCTTGATAAAACTTTAAAACGAGCTATTACAGAGCTTTCTGCTTTTGGGGGAATATCAAGAACTTTTTGCAGCATACCAAATTTTCTATAACGGACAATATATCCGCTCAAACGTGGTTCTATGTGAATATCGGAAACATTATTATCAATTGCTGTTGTAATAATTTGGTTTACAAACTTAGCAATTGAACCGGTTGAATCTTGAAGTTCGTTATCTACTTGTTCCCAAAGAGTTTCTTCTTTTTCGATTTCTGCAGACTCTTCTTCAATTTTTTTAATGATTCTTTCTGTTTCTTTTTTCTGTTCACTAAAGAAAGTATCTAAAGTGTTTTGATACTCATAATGAGTCATCAAAAGCTGCTTTGGATTTTGACCGGTCAAATAGATAATCTCCCTTAAAACATCCTGTTTTAATGGAGTTACTACACCTAAAAGAATTGTTTTACCATCAGATGAAAGAGGAACAACTTTATTTGCTTTAATAAAGTCTTCAGGTAACATATTAATGAATTTGTCTTGTTTTGCAAGCTGTTCATTCGTTACAAGCTCAAATCCGGTCTGATCATGCAAAATTTCTTTTAATTGAGGTAATGTAATGAAACCTAATTTAAACAGAGTTGATCCAATAGGCATTTTCAAGCGTTTACTTTCAGCTAATGCTTGAAGAAGTTGTAAATCTGATATATAGCCCTTTTTAATCAACATTTCGCCGAGCTTTGCCTGGCCATCGGGAGTATCAATGGATGCGGCACTATCCTCAGCCATCATTGGTTTTAAGCTTGATATCAACTGTCCCAAATCCGTATCAGCAATCTGAATAAATTTGATTTGAAAAGGAAAAACCTCTTTTAGTTTTAAGTTGATAACATCTTTATCAGATTTTGAATTTATTGCAACAAACAAGAATTTGTCCTTTACACTTATAGGAACAAAGTTATATTGTTCCATAAGTGCACTATTGACTTTATTTAGTATCTGTTTATTGACACTGTTTTTTAATCTGTTTAAAACTTCATTCATTATTAATTGATCTTTTTATCTATTATAAGGTTTCTTGTTCGCTGATTGCATCTTCGTTATCTGTGATAATTTTCGGTGTAATCATGATTATCATTTCTTCTTTTTCTTTTGATGTAGAAGAACTTCTGAACAGAGCTCCAATATATGGCAAATCACCTAACACTGGAATTTTTTGAACAGATTTACTTTCATGATCTGTTAGCATACCACCTATAATTAGAGTTTCTCCATCTTTAATTCTTACATTTTTTAACTCTAAGTTACGTCTTTGCAACAAGGTTGCAACAACATCTGGGTTATTTGGGTCCTCACCCACTGCTGTAATTCGCTCCGCTATAGTTGCATATTCCGGAGTTATATTAAGAGTTACATAACCATCCGGACTGATAAATGGCGTTATTGTAATTTTAATACCATTATCATCCCCAATTTCATAATCCTTTTGAGATGTTGCCTGTTGAACACCTTGTACAACCTGTGAAGTTACTGTTTTTACATAATCTGAAGTCAAGTCAATGACTGACTCTTGGCTATTTGTAATTAAAATACGAGGATTAGCTACAGTACGAGCTTTATCACTTTGAAGCAGGTAATTTATTGTCCAAGATAAAGTCCAAGGCATAGGTGTCGGTTTTTCACCTTTATCTATAATGTATATTGGTTGTGTAGTCCTTGTATTACCGCCCTCAAATGAAACTTTAAAGTTATCACTTAAGAAAGACCAAGTGTTGTTGAATTCTCTACTACCCATTTCACTTAGTTCAATAATAGATACTTCAAGATAAGCTTGAGGTTCTTTTTTATCGTTTGCTTTTATAAAGTTCTCAATCATATTCAATTGATCTGGATTGGCTCCCATTACACTGATGGTACCTAGTCCAGCAGAATAAGAAACTTCCAATGATAGCAAAGGCATTGATGAGAATGACACAACCCCGCCAGAAGCATCTAGGCTTGAAGTATATCCGCAAGCTATTTGACTTCCACCGATAGAAATTTCACTTCCACCACCTGCTGCAGCACCTGTAACTTGTCCTATATCACTTGTTTTACTTGCATCTACGTCAATGATTGTAGGCAACAATTGTGTACAAATCATATCAGCCATAGTTGATGGCGTAACGTGATTTACTTTATAAGTTTTAAATACAGGTTTTACATCAAATTGTTCAATAATTTTACGAGCGATTGCGGCATCGTTTTCTGTACCAAAGATTAACACTTCGTTTTTACGTGGGTTTGTCGTTGCAACAATTGTATTTGAAATACCTGGTTTTCTCATATTGAAAATATTTTCATTAAGGAATTTAGCCATTGGCATTGCATCAACATATTTTACTTGAATTGGAATCAATTCTTTCATATTTAAAGTTGAGTTTGAAGGATCTGAATATACAATCAAAGTATTATTATCAATTAGATAATATAATTGATTCATTTCCATGATAAGTTCAAAAGCATCATTAATAGGAACATCAACTAAATCCATAGTAACTGTTCCTGATACATTAGCATCAAATATAATATTTAAGCCTGCTTTGTCGGCAAACATACGTAAAACTTGAGTTACATCAGAATCTCTTAGACTTAGAGTTACCGGAATAACTTTATTCGTCAAAGACTTTTCCCCACGCAATTTAATTCTTTCAGTAGGTTTAAATTGTTCTTGTAAATCTAATTGATTTCTTGCTGATACACCGGTAAACACATCCGGAGTTGATGATGTTGAGCTAAATCCTCTTAATCCGCCCAAATCTTCTGCCAAACGCATTCCATTAATATTAGCATTTGCATAATCCGAAATCTCGGATGCCAATACCAGTGCTGAAGAATTTGGCAACGCAAACGCCAGTAACATTGCACCTGCTAAAAATTTCTTTGTAACTTTATTTCTCATATCTGCTCCTGCTTATCTAACTTATTTTTTTGCACCGCCGAATTTTTTACTCAAATTAGGCACTGTATTGTAATTAATTCCATCTGTAGCCAGCAATTGACCAACTCCAGCCTTATAAACATTGGCACCTAATTGTACAGTTACTACTGATGGACTTATTGATAAAATTTTATATCCATTAATTACATCACCGGATCTTACTAAAAAGTCTGAGCCCTCAATATTCAAAATTGCAGAAGGACTTGTTTTGTCATACATAATACCTGAAACGGTAGTTGTTAAAACTTTTTCCGCATCAGAATCCATTTGTGCTGCATTTGGAGGTTCTATCAAATCATATTGCAACTTAGCTTTTTGCAATTCCACCAGCTTTTGTGCACTATTTTCGTCTTTTTGATTCGCCTCTGAAGCAGGTAAAAACGGATCTGAACGACCAGATGGCTCAACAACTAATTTCACCATTTTTTCATCTTTATTGGCAATTACATCTACATCATCTTCTTCTGATATTTTATCAGACTTTTTATTTTTTTTCTTACCTTCTTTATTTACTTCAGCATTTCCTGCAGTACCTGGCTCTACCATAACATCATCAGCATTAACATCAGGTACTACATTTGACATATCTGAATTACCTGTTGCTTCATCACTTGAAGGTGCTGGAGCTGATGGTGCCGGAGCCGGAGGTGTATTTGGTGCGACATTTGAACTACCACCAGTACAACCTGCAGCTGCAAAAATCAATACAACTAAAAAAAGTGAAACAAAAACCATTCCAGTCATTTTACGACCGGAATATTTTGTTATATTCTCTTTCTCTTCTATCTTACTCATAAACTTTTCAATCACTTGCCACCTATTTACTTATCCTAGATTAGTACAAATAAATTATATAAAAATTAATTAATAATAGTATCAATTATTTAGTGTATTTAATTCAAAAATCTCTTCTAATTTAAACATACTAATATCAGATTATATAAATTTTATCATATTTTAAATTTAATTGCAAAATAAGTTAAAAGTGTTAAGCAATCTTAAAATTTTATTGGAAGTTATTTGTGATAGTGTGGATATATTCTAAAATTTTATCAAAATATTTTAAATTAACATTTCCATCTAATACAAAATCTGCAGAACAACGACCGGGTTGAACATACTTTATACCTGCTTCAAGAATATAATCCCATTGTTTTTGAGCATTTTCTTCGTTCTGATTTCTTTCTTCTATAGCTCTTTTCATGAAGCGTTTTCTTCGAATTTCATCGGTTGTTTCAATATAAATTTTTAAATCGAAGACATCTTGCACTTCTTTGTACATAGTCGCAATACCTTCTACAACTATCAATTTATCTGAACTTACGACAATAGACTCGGGAATAGATACTCCAGTACCGTTTGGAACATATCTTGGAGCTTTAATATTATATCCTTCAGATAACTTGAGAAGGTCTTTTCTTAGCAAATCCAACTGGAAATTTGCCGGAGAATCTATGTCATAACCGTTATCTCGAAGATTGTCAAAATTTCCATATTTTTTAATAAGCTCTGATATATCGTTAAAATAATTATCTGTACTCAGAACTGATACAGGCATTGCTAACTGTTCAATAAGATTTTTTAATTCTCGACAAATAGTTGACTTGCCTGAAGCTGATTCACCTGTAATACCTATCAATATTCGCTTATGCGGATTGGTAATTAATCTTTTGGTAAAACGCTGTATAAAGAAAGGATTTATTTCCTTAAAAATCGGGGCCTCACAACGTTTGTCATAAGCTATAATTTGCTTGAACTTTGTCTGTAAATAGAATGCTAGAAGTTCACGTCCTGTTCTTGAATTGAAATCAGGTTTTAAAATTTTATCGTTTGAATTTAATTCTTTATCAATGAGTAACTGCATATAAAATTCCAATGAAAATAATATGCCATATATAATAACTGAGAAAATTATTTTTTGCTAGTCTGATAGAAAATTATTTTACATAAATTCTAAATATCTATATATTATATATAAAAAGATATATTTTATTTAATAAATCATAACAATTATTTGACATCAAAATATCATTATCATACTCTTGAAAATAAGAGGAAATGGAGTGAGGATCTCCAGCTGTAGCCGCAGCCGTAAAAGCCGGAACACTCAGGAAAACAACTTTTTCCACGTGCTTTTTGGATGAGTTCAAGATTTTTCTAAGTGTCCTCGCGTATTTTGGATATAAAAATCCAATAAATAACAAGAGGATTTTTTAATGCAACTAGCAACAGTAGGTACAAATAACGCCAGAGTTGGCACCTGTCCGCATGGACTTCCGCTTGGAGCCTGTCCGATTTGTAACGGTATGGGGGGCGGTGGCGGAATGAGAAAAGCTGATTTTTCTGCAAAACCCGGCGAAATGAGTTGGAATGAATGTGCAGCAATAGGAGCTTTTCTAAAAGCCCAAGCTAACGCAAAAGCCCAAAGACAGCAAGACATACAAAACTTTGCACTACAAATGCAGAATTTCCAAACATCAATGACAAACGCAAGGGCAAGAGTTGCTGAATTAGCTCAATTTTTCAGCAATAACACTCCCGCAATCATTGCAAAACCTGCAAGTTTTATACTTAATACCATAGTCGGCGGCACAATTAATCTTGTAAAAAATCTTCCGAATGTAATTGCAAACACGCTCCAGACTATTCAGCACAAACTTGCTGATATATCAGATAAACTCACGGCAATGATGGGTGAATTAAAAGCCTCTATTGAAAAGAAAATTTCTGAAACATTCAACGAACTAAAGAAAAAAGTAAAATCTCTATTTGCGATTTTCCAACCGCTGGATGCAGACAATGAAGATAAACAAATTGATGAAACTAAAAAAACTTTTGAATTAAGAACTTTTATACACGACTTGTATAAAAAACTGACTGAAAACGAAAAGGATTTAGAAGATAATGAACGTTAATAACAGCACCTTTCATGATAATGAAACTTTACGCCAGCAAAAGAACCTGACTAAAGCGCAAAAAAGAACAAACATAGACACTAAAGAAGGTGTTATTGTAAATTCTTTAATAAAAGATACTCCAAATAACCAAGGGATTAACCTTAACGACACAATGGATACCCTTGTAATTTCACAGAATTCTCGCATGCCTGACAGGTTGTACGAAAAAGATACCAAGGGAGAAAAAAGTCTTATCCCGATAAGTACAATCGCACTAGGCGTAATGGGAACAATTGCTGGATTAACAGGACTTATAAGATATAGTTCAAAAGTAAATCTTAATATTGATTCACTAAAAAGAGTTCCATCAACTCTCAGAAACGTAGCTATTAATAGCGAACCGATTCAAGCATTATATAGAATTGTAGAATGCCCGAATTGGAAAACAATAACAGCAGGAACAGGAGTTTTTGCACTGACAGCCATGGCTTTTATGGGAAAAACTTTTTTTGACGGATTTAGGGATGTATGGATAAAGAAAAAAGAAGCTGATATCCAAAAAAATCTTCAAGAAAAACTTATAGATATTGAAACTCAATCTTTTGCAGGAAAGATCCAGATCACAAGGAGTATGCTTTCTCAAAAAGCTATTGAATTAAGCAAATATCTTAACTACGAAACCCCCAAAAAACAATCTGTAGAAGAAACCTTTAAAGCTCTTATGTTTAAAGGTAATAATGAAAATGATAACGAAAAATTAAAATCTAAAAACAAAAAAAATAACAACTATAATTATATATTAATGGGACTAGCGACTTTTGCAGGAATTATCGGACTCAGTTTCTTTGCACTTAAAAATCTTACCAAAAGTAAAAGTCATATCGAAAATTTCATTACTCAAATAACTAATGAAATAAAAGATGTTGTACAGGCTGCAACCCCAGAAAACAAAGAACTAACAAAAGCAAATCTTAAAAATCTTTTCAAATCAATTGAACCGACAAAATCTCAAATGGAAGCCTGGTTAGCACCTCTTGACTGGGAAGATAAAGGGGAATTTATTCAATCGATGGTAAACCATTTTGAAAAATCCACAGTAGATGCAAACCCCAGTTGCGGCGGAGGCTCATTACCTAAAGTAACATTTTACTCTCACGTGGATGACTTTAGAGCATTTTTATACAACTATTTGCTCGATACGGGAAACAAACAATTTAAAGCTCTGTTTTTCGGCACAACAGGATTGACAGCAGTAGGATACGGCGGAAAATTAGTTGGAGAAGCAGTAAAAGATGTTCAAGTCAAAAAACTCAATGCCGATACCGAAGCTGAATTACAACAAAGACTTGTATCGACAGAATTAAAAAACTTCAAATCAAAAAAAGAAGCAGCTATTCAACCTCTTATGGATGAATTTTACAAACAAGCTCGAGCTGGCAAACCAAAAGAAGAATTAAAGACAATGGCTGAAAACATTCTGTTTGAAATTAAAAACGGCCCGCCATTTGTATATTCATAATATTTATTCTTAATTCATTACCATCGGAGAAAATAAAATGATTCAACCTATACTATATAATAATATATATAATAACAATAATACAAAACCCATACAAATGCCTCAAGGTAACAGAAATTACATTCTTGTAAATCCGATAAAGGTTGATTATTTTGTAAAACAAAAAGAAAATGCTCTGCCATATATCACAAATGTTCTTTCAAATTCAAGTAATGAAGCAGAAATAACAGAAAACTTGTACATTCTTGACAGACTAATAGAAAATAAAACACCGAATATAGATAAAATGTATCCGATTCTTTCGAGATTTAACAATACAAACTCACCGAATATTCAGACTTTTCTTGCTGGAATTTACAGAAAAATACAAACTCCTGATGCTTTCGGACCATTAATTGCTATGCTTATCAGAAATGCTATAAATCCCCCGCAGACAAATTTTGATCCAAATGAAGAGATTGGAGGCGCAATCCTAGCCTATCTTTCAGACCGTTTTTGCAAATAATAAAAACAACACAATGTAACAAATTCTTAACATTAAGATTGCAAAAATTAAAGAAGAATTCCCAAAATGTCGTAAGAACATGTGTAAGTACACAAAAAGAAGAAAGGAAAGATCAGACAGTCATGGGAATGGCAGCGTCACAAGCTAGATTTTTAGGTTTGACAGCCCGCAAGACTAATGTTGAGTTCGAAGGTCAACAGATCAACCAACAAAGAACTGCATTGTCTAATCAGTCTGCAAACTATTATAATGACCTGCTAGGTATGTCTGTACCTACTCCTCCTTCTGTTGACAGTTATACTCAAACTGTTTATACATTTGAAGATGGGGCTTTAACTAATGAAATTACAGCTATGATTGCTCAAGCTGACGGAACTTATACAATCAGCTATCTTTCAAAATGGCAAGATGATTATGTTCCTGTTGCAGCTTCTACTAGCGTAATCAATGTTCAAAACGGAGTATATTATGTAGGTTCAACTCCTTTGAGAATTTTAGGAACTGAAGATAATACAGTTGAAAATGATGACGAAAGAGCAGCTAGACAAGCTGAAGAACAAGCTTGGATGAAACAATTAGAAGATAAATACGGAACATCTGAATGGTATATCCGCTATGTTACTGATACAACTTCAGGTCAAGAAGTTCCTTATTTCTATAAAAAATCAGATATCGATAACAACGCTAATGTTGTTGACGAAAACGGTAACATTTTAAATAACATTAACTGCTATACTATCGGCAGCGCAACAAAAGTTGAAGAAATAAAAGCAGTTGAAGGATGTAGAGTAGAAAGAGATACTTCTGGAAGATTTATTTCAATCCACATTCCTAACAATGACGGAACAGGTACATATACTGAATATCCTCTAACTACTAACACCGTTACAGATCAAGATGCTTACAATGATGCTATGAATGAATATGAACATGAAAAATATTTATACGATCAAGCAATTCAAGACATCAACGCTAAAATTGAAATTGTACAAGCACAAGACAAAAACCTTGAATTGAGATTAAAACAATTAGATACTGAACAAAACGCAATTCAAACTGAAATGGATGCTGTTGAAAAAGTTATTGAAAAGAACACAGAATCTACATTCAAAACTTTCGGCTAATCCACAATAAAATGAAATAATTGATAAAATTATTTCTACATAAAAATTTTCAAATAATAAATAGTTATATAATTTATTATTTGGAATAAATACGCCAAAAGGCAAAAAAGAAAGTTAATCAAAAATTTATAAACATTTCCTTTCCCTTTTTCCTATTAATTTTCAACGACCACAAAAGGTCGTTTTTTTTTGACAAGGGAAAGCCCCCCTTCTTTTTTGATACTTAATCAAAAAAGTGGGGTCCCTCCTTTTTCCTATTAATTTTCAACGACCGCAATTGGTCGTTTTTTTTTTGGCTAATGAAAAGCCACTAAAAGACAAGTCCTTTAATTTTTACCGTCTGATTGTTTTATGCTATAATTTAATTATGACTTTTAGCGAAAAATACAATAATATATACAATCTTGTCGCAACTGATATCAAAAAACTTGAAGATGAAATGATATCAGAAATTTATCTTTCACCTTTTATTGATAATGTTTTAAAAGATTTTTTGACAAGAAAAACAAAAAGAATTCGTCCTCTTTTATCTTTTCTATACCTGAAAGCTTCGAATAAAGAAATCGATGAAAAACAATATTCCTTTCAAACGGTTATTGAAATTATTCATAACGCATCATTAATTCATGATGATGTAATTGATGAATGCGATACAAGACGCGGCGAAAAATCTCTAAACACTCAATTCAATAACAAAACCGCAATCCTTGCAGGAGATTATCTGCTGTCAAATGCACTCAATAAATTAAACAAGCTCAACAAACCGCGAATTATCACAATGTGCGCGGATACTCTCGGAAATATGTGTCAAGGAGAGGTTAATCAATATTTTAACAAATTCAAATACACAACAATTGATGAGTATATCTTAAAAACAGAGCAAAAAACAGCCAAACTTTTTCAAACGGCTCTCACTGGCTCTATGCTTCTTGCAAATGAAAATAATTTAGATATTGTGACTGAATTTGCGCGCAGCTTTGGTATAGCGTTCCAAATCCGCGATGATATTTTGAATATCCTGCAAAATTCGGATTTAAAACCATCTCAAAATGATATTGAAAACGGAATATACAATGCCCCTGTAATATTTGCTCAAAACACCTATGACCTTACTGTGGGGATTGAAAAATCAAAATCTTTGTTAAATAATTATATAGTCAAAGCAAAAGAGCTTCTTACAAACTTAGAAGAGAATCA